>NZ_BAAHYK010000046.1:0-42336 GCF_054657595.1 Desulfocicer niacini | reverse complement strand
CTGCGGTCACTCCCCTGCAGGCCTGAAGGCCCTGGAGCAGAGAGAAGCCCAATGGCAGAAACGCGGTGCCCCAGTAACACTTCTCAGCCAGGAAGAAGCGGCTAAAAAAACCGGAAGCACCAAATTTCATGGTGCCCTGCTGGATAAAAGGGCCGGAACGGTGCAGCCCCTTGCCTATGTCCGTGGACTTGCAGATGCTGCCCTGGCAGCCGGAGCCAAGCTCTTTGACAACTCACCGGTGACAGGCCTTAAAAAAGAAAATGGCCGATGGATACTCAGCACCCCGGGGGGAACCGTAAGAGCAAAATCTGTTATTTTGGCTGTTCAAGGATACCCCGAACAGGCATTTAAAGATAAGATAAACGCCTTGATCCCCTTTAATTATTTCCAGTTTGCCACCAAACCCCTTTCCAATGACATCCGTAAAAAAATATTGTGTGAAGGGCATGCGGCCTGGGATACGGCCCTGATTCTCTCCTCCTACCGATTTGACGATGCCAACCGCTTCATCGTGGGCAGTGTGGGCCAGGTGATCAATGGCGGCTACGGTACCCACGAGGCCTGGGCCATGCGAAGCATCAAAAAGGTATTTCCTGAAATCCCCGCCACGGAACTGGAATATGCCTGGGGCGGACGAATTGCCATGACCACGGATCATATTCCCCGATTTCACATGCCAGACGAAAGCTTTATCACTGTGACAAGCTACAACGGCAGGGGCATCGGCCCTGGAACGGTTTTTGGTAAACTCATGGCACAGGTGGTGCTGGGGGAAGCTGATAAAAAAGATATCGCCCTGCCCTTGCAGAAGGAAAAGCCCATTTTCATGAGAAACCTCCGGGGGCTCTTTTATGAAACCGGCGCCCGGCTTTATCATACGGCCCAGCGTCGGATTTAATATTTTCATTTATCTCGATGATAAAGGCTATCCACATAACTTTCTGAATCGATTTCCCAGGGGAAATGCCACCATAGGCATTTCCCCAGAAAACGAATTTATCCATTCATCCATTCCTCCCCCCCATGTACCCCACCATTATTTTTGTAAATGTTTGGACAATGCCCCATATTGGCCTGTTTGGGGTTGCATAGCATACGAATGCCATGTGAAGCCCCAACAGGTGAGGATGTGGTCCTGACCCAATATTTACTTGTTTTTTTGACAAACCGCTTCCCGAACAGTATCTTGAATCAATTTTATGTGTTTGCATGGTCATCACATCGGCCACGTTGAACAGTTCTTTTTCATATAAAACGGTCATGTCCTGCCGGATACAACGAATAATGGCAATATGCCGCCGCCCCCCCGACGGGCAATGGGCCCGGACCGGAACTGTAGACAGTTCGATTGTCCGGTTCCTATTGCCCATCGGGGGGGCGGCTCTGCTGAGGTAAACTTGAAGGCTACCTTTTCATATAACATTCATGGCTGCTACTACCAGCCACAACGAAAGATGAAACGCACATGATTCCAGATCGTTAGACGGCGTTTCATATAAACGATCATGTCGGCCTGCCGACACATCGAAAAATGGAACGCTAATTATTGCAGCATCTTAGACAGAGTTTTATACAAAAGACATCAAACAATTAAGGAGGTTACATGAAAGTCTTAACACTTCAAGGCGGTGCCAGAAAAAAAGGAAACACCGCAACCGTTCTTGGCTGGGTGGAAGCAGAACTCACCGCCATGGGGCATGAGGTGGAATCCGTCTATCTGCAGAACAAAAACATAAAAGGATGCCTTGCCTGCGGTAAATGCAAGGAAACCATGGAAGAAGTTGGCTGCATCCAAAAGGATGATGCCATTGAGATCCTTGAAAAAATGGTGGCGGCAGATCTTGTTATCTTTACCTCTCCCCTGTACTTTTGGGGGATTGCCGGTCCATTAAAAACCCTTATAGATCGTACCTACAGCTTTTATGTGGATTATCATCAGCCCACCCACGCCTCCCTGGTAAAAGGACAGCGTCAGGCTCTGCTGGTCACCGGTGCCGGTCCCTGGGAAAACAATGCCGAGGCCACCTTCACGGCCTTTGAACGCCTGCAAAATCCCCACATGGCCATTGCGGCGGGCAACCTTTATATCAGCAAATGCACCACTCCTGATCAGCTGGATGACAGCGTAAGGGAGCAGGCCAAGGCCTTTGCAAAACAAATTACAGCATAACCCTTATGACACCCGGGCAAACCGCTCCCGGTACTCCCGGGGGGACAGCCCGGTGAATTTTTTAAACAACCGGCGAAAGGAATTACTGTCCTCATATCCCACCTGCCAGGTAATTTCGGAGATGTTCTCCCTTGTGCTTTCCAATTTCTGCTTGGCCGCTTCAATGCGGACCCGCTGGAGATAGGTCAAGGGGGAATCTCCTGTGGCAGTTTTAAACCGCCGCTTGAAGTGCCGGGAACTGATACCCAGATCCTCGGCCAGGGCATCCAGGGACATGCGATGGTCAAAATATTCCTCCATACGCTCCTGGGCCGCCAACACCTTGTCATCGCAATGACTTTTCTGGTAATCAAAAACCACATAGGGGGATTGATTCCGACGATGGGGTTCCACCAGCAACGCCTTGGCACAATGACTGGAAAGCTCGGCAGATCCGAATTTTTCAATGAGAAAAAGAGAAAGATCCAGAAAGGAAGTGGTGGCACCGGAGCACAGTATCCCCCCATCCTGGGTGAGTAGGCGCTCTGGTTTCAGTATTACTTCCGGGTAACACCGCTTAAAATACCGAGCAAAGGCCCAGTTGGTGGTAGCCATTTTTCCATTAAGCAGGCCCGTTTCCGCCAAAAAAAAGGTGCCGGTGCAGCTGGCAGCGATCATGGCATTCCTGTGGTGCCAGTCCCTGAACCAGTTGATCAATGTTGCAGAAATGTTGCCCATGAAATCCAATGGCGGCAGAAACCCCGGGATCAAAATGCAATCGGTTTCATGTACCTCATGGATAGCTTTGTGGGGTTGCACCATAATCCTACCCTCGCCCTGAACAGCTCCGCCGTCCAGGGAAACAATATCCCAGGAAAACAGGGGACCTCCGTCCATGTCCGGCTTCCGGCTGCGCTGGTACCAGATATTGGCCATGGCCAAGGCGTCGACGGGGCCGATGATACTGGACATGGAACAATGGGGGTAAGCAAGCAATGTGATATGAGCCATATTTATTCTCCTTTATTCGGACCTGTTCACAACATTTGCCACCCCTCATAAATGGGGGCCTATGCTGTGAACAGCTCCATTCACTCTCCCGGCGGCTGTCATCTGTCCCTTTCGGCATGCTTAAAGTCATATATGCCTCTTTTCACATCCATCGTCAACGCATAATATATGCAACAACTAAAATCAAACCGGGAGAACCCAGAAGCCCTAAAATTTCCTGATCAGGCTTGCTCCCAAGATCGGCCAGCCGCCAACTGTATCGGGTGGCCCATGTTCTGATCAAGTCCAAACAATCTAACATCCGGAGGCCCCATGAAAGATCCTTTACTTCAATCCATCCGCATTAACGATCTTGAAATCAAAAACAGAATTTATCTTCCGGCCATGCATCTTGGCATGGCGGAAAATTTTATGGTAACCGATCAGATTATTGAATTTTATGCAGAACGGGCCCGGGGGGGTGCCGGTATGATCTGTGTGGGGTTTGCCACGGTGGATGAACTGGCCGGCAATACCTTAAACATTGGAGCCCACAAAGATGAATTCATTCCCGGATTAACACGACTTGCCCAGGCCATCAACGACAACGGCTCGCGCTCCTGTGTCCAATTGAACCACGCGGGCAGGTACAATCTGTCCTTCTTTTTAGAGGGAAAACAGCCAGTGGCCCCATCGCCAATTGCTTCCCGCATGACAAGGGAAACCCCCAAGGCCCTGGAAACAGATGAAATCCATAATATCATTGAGCACTTTGCCACGGCGGCTTTACGGGTGAAAAAATCAGGATTCAGTGCCGTTGAAGTATTAAGCGGAACCGGCTATCTCATCAGTGAATTTCTTTCACCCCTAACCAACCAGCGCACCGACGAATACGGCGGAAGCCTTGAAAACCGCATGCGGTTCGGCCTTGAGATCATGCAGGCCATTCGAAAAGCGGTGGGTCCTGATTTTCCCATGATGGTAAGAATGAACGGCAATGATTTCATGCCAGGGGGCCAGGGACGGGATGAACTGCGCGAATATGCAAAGGCCCTGGTGAATGAAGCCAGTGTGGATGCCCTGTGCATAAACGTGGGGTGGCACGAGGCAAGGGTTCCCCAGATCACAGCCGCCGTTCCCCGGGGGGCCTTTGCCTATCTGGCCCGGGGCATCAAAGAGGTGGTGGATGTGCCCGTCATTGCAAGCCATCGCATCAATGATCCGGAAATCGCCCGGGAGCTCATTGCCGACAGCATGTGCGACATGGTGGCCATGGGCCGAAGCCTCATTGCCGATCCCTTTCTGCCCCAAAAGGTGGAAAGAGGCCGAGAAGATGAAATTCTTCACTGCATTGCCTGTGCCCAGGGGTGTTTTGATAATCTGTTTAAACTCAAACATGTGGAATGCCTTTGTAACCCCCGGGCCGGTTACGAGTGCAAAAAAACATGTGACATGGCAGAAACCCCCAAAAAAGTCATGGTCATCGGCGGCGGTGCCGCCGGTATGAGCGCCGCCCTTGCGGCCCGTCAGCGGGGTCATGAGGTCACCCTGTATGAAAAAGAAGGGGGTATGGGAGGCCAGCTGTTCCTTGCCGCCTGCCCGCCTGGCCGGGAGGAGTTTGCAGAGCTGGCATGGGATCTGGGCAACCAGGTCTATGATAATGATATTCACGTGGAGTTGGATCAGATCGTGGATGGGGATCTCATCGACGAGGAAAAACCAGATCACATCATCCTGGCCACCGGCGCTGTCCCCCTGACACCTCCCATCCCCGGTGCGGACCTGCCCCATGTGGTCCAGGCCTGGGATGTGCTGTCCCACCAGGCTTTCACCGGAAAGCGAGTGGTCATCATCGGCGGCGGGGCTGTGGGGGTGGAAACGGCATTATTTCTGGCAGAAAAAGGGACCCTGTCCGCAGAAGCCTTGAAGTTCCTTTTTGTCAACAGAGCAGAATCCCCGGAAGTGTTGTACGAAATGGCCACCCGGGGTACCAAGGAGATCACCATCATTGAAATGCTTGAAAGCATTGGAAAGGATTTTGGCAAATCCACCCGCTGGGGCATGCTCCAGGATGTCAAACGCCATAACATCACTTCCCTGCCCGGTTCCAAAGCCCTTGAGATCACCCCATCCGGCATCAAGATAGAAAGCCCCCAGGGCATTGAAACCCTTCCGGCGGACACCGTTGTCTTGGCTGCCGGCTCCCGATGTGAAAACCGCCTGGCCGACATCATCAAAGCGAAAAACATCCCCTTTGATGTGGTGGGGGATGCCGACACCATCGGCATGGCCTTTGACGCCGTTCATAAGGGATATGCCGCTGGCATGAACATCTAAAAGTTAAGGAACAAATCATGGGACAATGGAAAAAGACAGGATGCGTACTGTGCGCACAGAACTGCGGACTTGAAATCCTGGTGGAAGACAACCGCATGGTCAAGGTACGACCGGACAAGTCAAATCCCCGCAGCCGGGGATATGCCTGCCGCAAGGGGCTCAACATTATTTATCACCAATACCCCAAAGATCGCATCACAACCCCCCTGAAGCGCGTGGGTGAAACCTTTGAACCCATCTCCTGGGACCAGGCCATGGCGGAAATCACCGAAAAAATGAAAACGCTGGTGAGCGACCACGGCCCCAGATCCCTGGCCTACATGGGGGCAAGCTCCCAGGGAGGCCATTTTGAAGGGGCCTTTGGGCTGTCAATATTAAGGGGTATGGGCTCCCGGAACTTTTATTCCTCCGCCGGTCAGGAGTTCTCCGGTGCCTGGTGGCTCTTTGGCCGCATGCTGGGCAAGCAGTACAATGTGGCCATCCCCGACGAACACGGGTGCGACATGCTCGTGGGCTGGGGATGGAACGGCATGGAAAGCCATCAGATGCCAAGAGGACCCAGGGTGCTGTCACAGATGAGCAAAGATCCGGAAAAAACCTTGGTCATCATTGATCCCAGAAAAAGTGAGACCGCAGCCATTGCGGACATGCATCTTTCCCTCCGGCCCGGCACCGATGCCCTGTTAATCAAGGCCATGATCTCCATTATCATTGATCAGAAATGGGAGAACACAGCCTACCTTGACACCCGTGTGGACAGCTGGGAACGTATCCGCCCCTGGTTTGAAAATTTTGATGCCAGGGCCGCCATTGAGCTTTGTGAACTGCCCTATGATCAGGTGTTGGAACTGTGCCGTCTCATGACCACCAAAAAATGGTGTGTACATCCGGACCTTGGGATCTACATGGGACGCAAAAGCACCCTGAACTCCTATCTCATGAACATCTTAGGGGCCATCTGCGGTATTTTCTGCGTCCCCGGGGGCAATGTAATCCCCGGCATGGTGGTGCCCATGGGCTTCCATGCCGATGAACGCGATGCCAAAACATGGCGCACCGTCATCACCAACATGCCGCCCGCCGCTGCCGGGGCCTTCCCCCCGGCGGTGATCCCCGAAGAGATATTAAATGATCACCCCCAGCGGCTGCGGGCCATCTTTGTCAGTGCCTGCAATCCGTTGCGGTCCTACCCGGACACAAGGGCCTTTGAAAAAGCCTTCAAGGCCCTGGATCTCTTAGTGGTCAATGACATCGTCCTGAGTGAAACCGCCCGTCTGGCCCACTATGTGCTGCCCTGCCGCACCTATTATGAATCTTGGGACGGCACCTTTTTTCCCTGGAGCTTTCCCAAAGTTTTTTTCCAGATGCGCAGACCCATCGTACCGGCCCCGGAAAACTGCCGGGAAGCCACCCAGATTTTCACCATGATGGCTGAAAAACTGGGACTGATTCCTGATATTCCAGAGAAATTGAAGGAAGCTGCCGGGGATAAACGGATGAACTTTGGTGCGGCCCTCATGACCTGGGCCGCCACCGAACCCCGGGCCATGGCAGCCATGCCCTTTGTGCTGGCTAAAACCCTGGGCAAAGCCTGGGACAGCGCCTCCCTTGCTGCCCTGTGGGGGGTGCTCATGACGGCCCCCAAAGCCTTTGGAAAAAATGCGGCCCGGACCGGTTTTGAACCGGGGTTCGACCAGGGGGACCGGATTTTCCAGGCGATTTTAGATCACCCAGAAGGGCTGTGGGTGGGGGAAGTAAATCCCGAGGGCAATTTTAAAGCCATCAAAACCCCGTCCGGTAAAATTGAAGTTTATGTACCGGAACTGGAAAAAGAGGCAAGAGAACTAAATGCGGCAATCGAGGCCATGGACCTGGAACTGCCAACTGAATACCCCCTGATATTGAATGCCGGACGGCACATGAAATACAATATGAATACCCTCATGCGAAACCCGGAATGGAACCGGGGGAAACGGGCCTGCACCGTGGCCGTAAATCCCGCAGATGCCAGCAGCCTGGGGATAACAGACGGCCAGCAGGTAAAGGTGTCCACCGATGCTGGCAGTGAGGTGGGTGAACTGCAGGTGTCAAAACAGATTCGTAAAGGAACGGTGCTCATTCCCCATGGATTTGGCCTGCTTTATGATGGAAACATTTACGGCATCAACGTCAACCAATTGACCCGCAACACCCATCGGGATTTTCTGGGGACACCGCTTCATCGGTTTGTGCCCTGCCGCATTGAGGCCGTTTAAGTTGATGTGCCCGTTTTTTCTGACCAAGTTTTGAAGCGTGCAGGGCGCATTCTCATTTTCCCGCTTCAACGCTTAATCAGAGAGGGGTCAGGGTTGACCCCGTTGGTCCCACCAACTATGACAAGCAAACCATATTGTGACCAAACCGGGAAAATGGGAAAGCGCCAAGAATGCATTATTCCACTGCGGGGGCTTTCACCGTAATGGGAGTCCCTTTCACACCGGCATAAAACACAATGATCTCGGCAGGCGTATCCCCGTCATTTCTCCCATAATGCCAGGTGTCCACCACCTCCACAATGGGATCTCCGGCCTTGAGATGAAGTGTTTTCTTATCTTCCGTCACAACGGTTAACTGCCCCTTCAACAATACCCCGGCATTGATAACGGGGTGCTGATGCAGGGGCAGTTCCGTTTTCGGCGCAATGGTGATTTTCAGAATCGTCACCTCAGGAATTCCCTGATCATAGGCAGGCAAGGCGGCCTCATTCCAGCTGAAAGACGTTTTTGCCAGTGCATCAACGGTGATACCGGTACCGCCGTCATGGGCCCATGCCGTGGTTGTCAGCACCAGGGCCAAAAGTATTACGTTCATTATTTTTTTCATTTTATTCCTTTTTGTTCTTTTTGTTCATACATTCAACGCATACGTGTTGAGATATGGCTGACCATGGTCCGGATCAAGCGCACCTCCCCGGCCCGCAGCTGAAAGCGGTTAAAAAATCGACGCAAGTGATTCAACCAATGATCTGGTTTTTCCGGATTCACAAAATCGATCCCACTAAAAAACACCTCCAGCTCGCCATACATGACGTCCAGCTCATGCCGGCCGGCAAGTCGAGGCAGCACCATATCCGTTGAGGGAACCCGGGCCGCCGAAAAAAGTTCATAACACAGCACCATAACCGCCTGGGAAAGATTCAGAGAAGAAAAGCCTGCCGTGGGAATGTGCACCAGGCTATGACACAATTTAAGATCCTCGTTGGAAAGGCCGGTGTCTTCCCGGCCAAACACCAGGGCCACACGATTGTTCCGAAAAAGTTGCATCACTTCAAGGGCTCCCTAACGGGGAGTGACCACCTGGCGGTCTCCTCCCAATCGGGCGGTGGTACCCACCACATGGTGAAAGGGGGCCAGGGCCCGGGAAAGGCAGGAATGGTGGTGAATATCCTGAATGATGTGTCTGGCGGAATGGGTGGCAAGCTTTTCCGCGATCTCTTTGTTAAATCCCCTGGGGGCCACCAGGTGAAGGTCCGTCATTCCCATGTTGCACATGGCCCGGGCCGCAGCGCCGATGTTTTCGGAATATCCCGGTTGATGAAGCACCACGGAAATATTGTTCAAGTCAGGGGGTACCTCCACAAAGCCTCCGTCCATTATCTTTCCCCCCTGCGGGGGGTGATTTCATAAACACGTCAAATTTAGCGATCAACAATCCAGTTCGTAAATATTGGGCTTTGCTCAGTAAATTTTATAGCCCGGCAACATCAAACTGTAATATTATAGCGATCCCCACGGGAAAGCAACTCAATTACCCCAGGAAGCACAATTCCAATACCACTCAAGCAACAATGAATTTCTGATTACAACAAAATTTCATTGTTCTTTGTACTATGGGATTATATATTACGTTTAAAAAGAGACATTCTCGTAACAAATACAATACAAATAGCCAACATGCCTGAGGGGTCATCCTCCCTTCATCCCCATGAGCGCGGAGAGAATGTAGAGAATGTAGAGGGGATTATGGAAAAAAACGACATAAATATTAATAGTCTCATTAAGGTTATCCGTCAGGGAGGGCGAGTACGAACAGGCGTAGATATTTACAATGCCCAGGGCGTGTTGCTTCTTGAAAAAGATGCCCTGGTCACTCAGGAAAAAACCCTGCACCATCTTAAAGAAAGTGGTATTTCAACACTTTCCATCACCAACCAGAACCAGGGAGGGCTCTGGGATGTAAAGGGGAAACCACTGTTATTTACCCCCCCGGAGAAAGGGTCAACAAGGGCCCCCCTATCCGCGTATAATGTGGAAACCAAAATAAAAGAAATTACCGAAATTAAAAAAAATGCCGCGCGCACCTATGAAAAGACAAAAACAAACATCAAAAAAGTAATTCTGGACATCAAAAACACCGGCGGCGAATTTGATTACGATAGTGTGGAGACAACCATCTCAACACTGTTGGATTTTATGAATACCCATGACAACGCCTTTGCATATCTCACAAAAGAGATCTTATCCTTTGATGATTATCTTTATAACCATTCCATAAACGTTTGCACCATTGCCACCGCTATCTTAAAACAATTCAATGACCATTTCAGCAGTTCTTTAAACGAATTTATTATTTCAAAAGCCGCTTTTCCCTTGGGAAATGGATTTGATCATTCGTTCACCTATTATCTTTCCGATGAAATTTATAATATTTCCATAGGCTATTTTCTCCACGATATCGGGAAAGTACTTATTCCCATTGAAATTCTGAACAAGAAGGGACGGCTTACCCCGGAAGAATTCGATATTATAAAGACCCATTCCTTTAAAAAAGGAGTTGAGGTTATGGAGAAAAATCATATCGACAATCCCTTCATTACCAATTCAGTGAGATATCACCACGCCGCTCTGTTCAGTGAAGAACAGAACTGTTACCCGGTCAGCAGAGAACACCATGAAATACCCATGTACGTCAAAATATGCAAACTGGCGGATATCTACGATGCAATGACTTCAAAAAGATCCTACAAAGAGGCCATCAATCCCATTAATGTTGTGGCAACCATCTTTCATAAGTATGCCAGAAAAGATCCCTTGTTGCAGTTTATTCTCCATTCCTTTGTAAAATGCATCGGCATCCATCCTTCCGGGAGTATTGTATTTTTAAACAATGGACAGATGGCCTATGTCATCGAAAGCAAGGGGCCCATCCTCATCCCCTTCACAGATGAGGATGGGATCAGTCTGAAGGTAAAACCCAACCCCATCGATCTCGGAGAAAAGGAGATGAAAGAAAAATGGGCATTAGACAATAGCAGATCCCCCATAACCCCGGTCATGGCATACGATAAATTACCAAAATACTTAAGAGATTTAATTTACAATAATATGGAACCGTAATACCCCATAATCCAGTTACACGGCCTTTTTCTTCCATGGGAGCGGTTCAAACACGTCCACTCTGGGAAGGGATCAGGAGAAAAAAAACAAGGCCACAAAGGCCAGGGCCACGCCAACCCATTGCTGACGACCCAAACGTTCTTTAAGGAAGAACCAGGCCAGGGCCACGGTGGATGCAGGATAAAGAGAACCCAGCACCGCGGCCACATCCAGGCGCCCCAGATGTGCCGCCATGGAAAACAGTGCATTTCCCCCGGCATCCAGAACAGCACACAGAATAATAAACACCCACTGGCCCTTTAATGGCCTGGGGGTTTTCTTTCCCACCGCCACCATGCCGCATAAAAGCGAAACAGAGGCCACCCGTGCCGCCACCAGGGGCCAGAACACTGCCTGGGAATTGGCCCTATCAATGAAAATAAAAAAAAGCCCAAAGCCCAGACCTGCCACCAGAGCTACCCCAAGTTCCATGCGAGTCATTCGAAACTCATTGTCTGCTGCTGAAAGCAACCACACCGCACCCAGCACAAGAAAAAAACCTGCAAATTGCATCAAAGACGGCAGGCCTTCAAAAATAGCAGAATACCCAATGGGAACAAGGGCCGTCAAAACAGCAGACAAGGGGGCAACAATACCCATACGGCCATGGGTCAACCCCCAGTAAAAAACCGTCAGACCGGTGCAGCCACAAAGACCGGAAAGAAAACCATATAAAAGATCGTAAGTTCCAGGAATTGTTTCTGAAGCCAGCATTGCCATAATGGCAAGAAGCACCCCCCCAAAAAACTGGGATATCAGGATAACTCCCATTAGATTGCCCTTGCGTGAGGCAAACCCACCACTGAAATCTCCGGCTCCCCATGCCACTGCACTGCCAAGTCCACAGGTGACTGCAATGCTTTCTGAGCTCATCATATAAGTTCAACTCCCTGGTTTGAAAATTTTTAAATAGATTGATCACAACTTCCACCGATCTGGGAAGGATGCAACGATTATGAAAACGGGTCGGTGTTATGATCAACTCATCTCCAAAGTATATGGCATTATCAATTAATCGGCATTGGAAATCAACTCAATTCCGTCGGGAATACCAATCTCAACCCGAATCTGATATATCTATATTTTTAAGACATACCCCGAAAACATACACGCCTGACCCCATTGGACTGACAACCGTGACGGGCGGCCGATCTTGTGATAAACCCACAATGTATGACGCTGGAGAAAAAAAATGATAAGACTTGGTCTATGCTGCATTTTTAAGGATCAACCCATAAAATTTCGACGTACCACGGCCACCCACCTTTCAAAATTTCCAAAGGACATCCAGCGCCAACGATTGTCAGAAATCTGCCTGGCCAATGCACAAAGTTTAATGGAAGCCCTTGTCTGGTGCCATGACCATGGCATCTACGGTTTTCGCATCAACAGCCAGATTCTACCACTGAAAACCCACCCGGATGTCGGATATGACATTGAAGCCCTCCCCCTTGGAGACAGCATCCTCAAAAAATTTAAAGCCTGCGGAGATTTTTGCCGAAAAAACGGCATGCGCACCACCTTTCATCCGGATCAGTTCATCATCCTCTCCTCCCCGGACGATGGGGTGGTCAGGCGATCCATTGCCGATCTGGCCTACCAGGCCCAGGTGGCCCAATGGGTAAACGCAGACGTGATCAACATCCATGGCGGCGGTGTGTATGGAGATAAACCCTCGGCCCTGAAACGTCTTCGACAAACCATAGATGCACTGCCCCAGGAGATCCGAGAACGCCTGACCCTGGAAAATGATGACAGAAGCTATAGCCCCCTGGATCTATTACCGGTGTGTACCGACATGGAAATTCCCCTGGTGTACGATGTTCATCATCACCGCTGTCTGCCGGATGGACTCAGCGTTAAAGGGGTCACAGAAAAAGCGTGTCGCACCTGGAGCCGGGAGCCCCTTTTTCACATTTCATCTCCCATCAACGGATGGAATGGGAAAAATGATGTCCGAAAACATCATGATTACATCGACATCAGGGATTTTCCCCTGAACTGGCTTTGCCTTGACCTGACTGTTGAAGTGGAAGCCAAGGCCAAGGAAGTGGCTGTTTTAAAATTAATGACGGAGATGCAGAAACTTCAGTGAATAGAGCATATTATCTTTTTTATTAGAAAATAAAACCTCCGAGCATCCTCAGCAGAGCCCCCAGCGATTGATCGAAGCGTCCCATTCGGAGCCAAAGGCTATCAACCCACTTGACCTGCCGATTATAATTCCGCAACCCCGGCAGGAATTAAACAGACAAACACCAGGGGAACTGCACCGGCGTTTCTGATCTGGTGATCCTCATTTCCCGGGATAAATATGGCCGTTCCCGATGAAATGAAAACCCACTTGCCGTCACAGAACACCTCTCCTTCTCCGGAATGAACAAAAATCTCATGCTCCCAGGCATGGGTGTGGCGCGGCGTATGGCCCTCTTTATCAAGTTCAAAGACCCGCATGCAGAAATTCTCAGCACCATCGGCCTTCCCAATGGCAACGACACCGGTGACGCCTTTTGCCGGTTCAGTATCAAATCGTGTGGGTTCAACTTCTTTGTAATTTATTATTTTCATGGCCAACTTTCCTTATGTTTGAAGGTGTGACAAAAAAATCCCGGACATGTGCAAAAACACACATACCCGGGATTCTTTTATGATGCAAGTTCTATCTCAGGGTGTTTTGAACAGAAAAAACAACAAAACACCCGATATAAGCGAAAAAACTACCCCTTAATAATCCGGGGCAAAATCATCTGATGCTGGGGACAGATGGACTTGGGATTCTGATAGGCAGAGCCCGTAAAGGCCTTCATGTAGTTTCTGATTTCAGTCACATTGACAATCTCATCCACATACCCCACCTTGGCGCAGTATTTGGGCCGGGAAAAGGTCTTGTAATCTTCCACCACCTGATTCATCTTTTCAATCACCGGCTCCAGGGGATTACCCGCATCCTTTTCTTTCACCAGACGACGGGAATACATGGCAACAGCGGCAGTTTCACCGTGCATGACATATACCTCGCTTGCCGCCGTACCGATGGAAAAAGCGTTGGTATCATTGCCCTGGGGACCACCCAGAAGATAATGAGCTGCGGCAGATCCCTTGCGCAGCAGCACCATCATCTGGGGAACACCCGATTGCTGAATGGAGTAAACAAGGCTCTGCCCGATGCCCAAAAGTTCGGCCTTTTCAGCAATGTCACCCACATCAATTCCGGAGGTGTCCTGGAACCAGATTAAGGGGATACGATCCCGTCCGGCCAGGGTTACAAACTCGTTCATCTTGATCATGCCCTGGCGATAGAGCTTGCCGCCGATGCCGGGGTAATCGGCATACTCGGGATAATCCTTGCCAAGATAGCCCTGACGATTGCCGATGATGCCCACCAGATACCCATCCACCTTGCAAAGACCGGTGTAGACTTCCGGACCATAACCGGGTCGAAATTCCATGCTTTCACTGTTGTCCACAAGGCGGGCCAAAATCTCTTCAAAATCATAGACTTTCTTCTGATCAATGGGGAGCAGCTTGTAAATATCTTCAATATCAAACTTAGGTTCAGCCGGTTCCGCCACCCGGAAAAATTTGGGATTGTAGGCCGGAATATCCTTCATGTAGTCTTTAAGACCATCCAGAACACCCTTTTCTTCTTCATACACATATCTGAAGAAACCGGTCTCATCATAATGGACCTTGGGAGTTCCCGGGGGATTACTCTTGAAATGCCGGGTAGATTCAATGAGCTGTTCGGCGGATTCCACGTCAAAACCGCCCTTGGGTGCCATGCCGCTTACGATACCGGCACCACCCACGGCAATGTTACAATCTTTATGGGCAAACAAAATGGTGGGGCTGATGCTCTGGTATCCACCGCCGGCAGGGTTGGTGCCGTAGATGCCTGCAAGCACGGGGATCCCCATCTGGTTGAGCTCTGCATGACGATAAAACGGTGCACCTGCGCCCCGTCTATTGGCATAAAACTGTTCCTGCTCGGAAAGTTTAGCACCGGAGCAGTTCACCAGCCACACCAGGGGCACATTGAGCCGCTTGGCAAGATCGGTGACCCGCAAAATATTTTCAGACTGACCGGCCAGCCAGGCACCGGCCATCACCTTGTTGTCAAATCCGATGATCACCGCCCATTTACCGGAAATCTTTCCGAGACCATCAATGACATTGGTGGTGCCTTCGGAGTTGTCGGCAGGGTTGTAAAGCATGTGAAGGGGAGACCAGGTACCCGGGTCCACCAGGTACTCCAGTCGCTGCCACACGGTCATGACACCCCGTGCATTGATTTTGGCTTCGGGCAGACCGGCGTTTTTGATGACATCCACTGCTGCGGCGATTTCGCCTTCCACCTCTTTGAGGAGATTTGTATTTTCTTCTCCTCTTTTGATCTGACCTTTTTTCAGCGCGTTGCCGAATTCAGGCATTTTTTCAAAATATGGTCTCATTTTTTCTCCGAAAATATTTCAATTAAACCCGAATTAACAAAATTGCAGTCATGCGGGTTTCAATTTTCATTGGGGCAAGGGGTTCTGCCGTTTACGCTGTTAAAAAAACAATCAGGCCTTTCGGCACAGCTCCCCCTTTTGTGCATCCAATGCAGCAGGGAGAGCCATACATCAAAAATTTTCCAAGGCAATGATCCGGTTTCCGTGAGGGGGAAAATTTAAACCTGACAGGTAAAACCAGATCATCGTGGACAAGGCTTATTCAACGATGAGAAGGACATCATCCTCCTCAACCTCATCACCTTCTTTGACATTGATTTTGGCAACGGTGCCGTCACAGGGAATATAGACGGGGGTTTCCATCTTCATGGCCTCAATGACCAGGGCATCATCGTCTTCTTCCACACTGTCACCAACTTTTACATCAATCTGAACAATTTTTCCGGCCAGGGGGGCCAACAATTCTTTACTCATGGGAATCTCCTTTGTTTTATATCTGGTATTGGATATTGGGTTCTGTTTTTTAGGTACTCGGTACTTAATCATGTTCTCCGAATGTGACTCAAGGGTTAAAACCGGCCTGAACAAACGTAGTCATCTGTTTTCAGTAGCTTGAGCTCAAGATCAGTTTCAGATTACGGCTGCAGCAAGGTCAAAAAGATACCGGCGGCAATCACGGTGCCGATAACCCCGGCCACATTGGGTCCCATGGCGTACATCAAAAGATAATTCTTTTTATCCGCCTCCTGTCCCACCTTATGAACCACACGGGCAGCCATGGGAACTGCCGACACACCGGCCGCACCCAGAAGCGGGTTGATTTTATCTTTCCTGAACAGGTTCATCACCTTGGCAATGCACACCCCCACCGCTGTACTCAGGATAAAGGCACAAAGCCCCAGGAGAAAGATAAAAATCACCTTCCACTGCAAAAAATTTTCAGCATTCATGGTGGCACCCACGGGCAGCCCCAGAAAAATGGTGGCAATGTTGAGCAGCTCCTCTTGGGAGGCCTTGGTCAAACGCTCCACCACCTTGGACTCCCGGAACAGATTGCCCACCATGAACATGGAAATCAGCGGAGCCGATGCCGGTACAATGAGGATGATAACAAAGGTGGCAATAATGGGAAAGAGCAGTTTTTCAAGCTTATTGATCTTACGGCCTTTTTTCATGCGGATTTTTCGTTCTTTTTGCGTGGTCAACGCCTTCATCACCGGCGGCTGAATAATGGGTACCAGGGCCATGTAGGAGTAAGCAGCCACGGCACAGATGCCAAGCATGTGGGGGGCCAGCTTGGAGGCCAGAAAGATGGTG
This sequence comes from Desulfocicer niacini, assembly GCF_054657595.1. NCBI lineage: Bacteria > Pseudomonadati > Thermodesulfobacteriota > Desulfobacteria > Desulfobacterales > Desulfobacteraceae > Desulfocicer > Desulfocicer niacini. The sequence continues at coordinate 25,678 of NZ_BAAHYK010000046.1, read as the reverse complement.
GTGGGACCATCCGCACCGCCGATGATACCGATGGTGGCAGATTCCATGAGATCAAAGCCAAGAAAACTGTTGGCAATGAAAAACGTCAGATATACCCCGCCCTGGGCTGCTGCGCCCAGAAAAATAAGAGAAGGCATGGACAAAAGGGGACCAAAATCGGTGAGGGCTCCCAATCCCAGAAAAATCAGGGGGGGAATGATCTCCCAGTGAATGCCGTATTCATAGAATTTCCATAACAGGCCTTCTTCAGGGGTCATGAGACCTGCCAAGGGAAGGTTTGCAAGGATAATACCAAACCCGATGGGAAGCAGCAAAAGCGGTTCATACTGTTTGGAAATGGCCAGGTAGATCAACCCAAGGCCAATGACCCACATGAACATCATGCCGGGGGTGAGGTGCCAGAAACCGGTGGTGGTTGTTAAAAACTGCAAGCTGTTAAACATTTTAAAAATCCTTTAGAAACAGATACACCATGATATTCAAGTGCGTTGCTATTTTTTATCGGCACCGGATGCCGTCAGTTTATCCGTAATAAACGAGGTAATCCTCAGGGAAAAATAAAGCAGGGCCATCCCAGCAAAAACCCCTGTGATACCTGAAATAAATACAGTTACCGAATTACTCATGAGTTGTTCTCCATTTTTTATTTTTTCATTTTTCCCGGGAACAGGTTTGTTTCCGGGAAAAATGTAAATTCAGGGCAATGATATTCCAGGCCTGTTTTTTAGTCATCCGGGCTTGATCACAACATCTGCCACTCTGGTATGGGATCGGGCTTTGTGATAAAAAACTTCAAACGTCCAGTATCACACGCCTGATCCCATCCTGTTTCCCCATGGATAACTTATCTGTTTGCCTTTTTGACACCCAGGGCATCCAAAGCAATGATCATCTTACAGATGTTGGCTGATCCTTCCACCATGCTGTAGGTGGGGGCATCTCGGTAAAAACGGGCCACGGGGTACTCAGTGGAGTAACCATAGGCACCCAGAATTCTCATGGCAAAGTTTGAGGCCTTGGTGGCCACTTCGCCAGCCAGGTATTTGGCCTTGGCCACGTCAAGGCCGTTGTTGAGATTGCCCTTATCTTTTTCTGCTGCCGCACGATATACCATGAAACGAGCCGCATCAATTTCAGCCGCCATCTGGGCGATCATGTCCTGATTCATCTGGAAGGTTCCGATGGTTTTACCGAATTGTTTTCTGGTATTGCAATATTTAATCGCTTCATCCAGACATCCCTGGGCAAGACCCACACCACCGGCTGCTGCAGAAAGACGGGTATGGTTCAAGGAGCTGAAAAGAATTTTCGCACCGTCACCGGGTTTTCCCAGCAGATTTTCCTTGGGAACCTTGACGTTATCCAGAAATACCTCACCGGTGGGAGAAGAATGGGAACCCAGTTTATCAAGACCGGATGTTTTAATACCTGCAAAATTCTTGGGCTCAATGACAAAGGCGGAAAGCCCCTTGCTGCCTTTGTCCTTATCTGTGTAAGCATAACACATCAGGACATCGGCAATGTCAGCGTTGGAAATCCATGTTTTTGAACCGTTTAAAAGGTAATGATCTTCTTTTTCTTCCGCCACGGTGGACATGGCCATGACATCAGAACCGGCATCGGCTTCGGTGATACCAAAACCACCCAGATACTCCGCAGTACAAAGCTTTTCGACATATTTTTTCTTGGCGGCTTCAGTGCCGTACTTAAAAATGGTGAAGGCGCATCCCAGAACCTGCATGTTAACCTGCACCCGCAGGGAACTTGAGCATCTGGCGATTTCTTCGGTGACGATCATGGCGGCCAGCCAACCCATGTCCTCTCCACCGTATTCTTCCGGAATCACCGTGCCGTAAAATCCCAGTTCTCCCATGGGCAGAACGGCTTCTTTGTAAGGAAAATAATCCTTTTCATCCCATTCATCGGCATTGGGAGCGATCTTTTTCTTTGCAAATTCTCTGACGGCTTTCTGCAGCATAGTGAGTTCTTTTGACAGTTCAAAATCCATTGTTTACTCCTTGTAAGAAATTGTGCGGGGTTGATCCCGACAGCAGCCCCTGGGAATTCAGGTTCTGCCATCACCGGGATCAGCTCCAATTATTATATTTGTTACTTATTTTTTAAAATTCAGTATATTTATCCTGTAACCCGATGACAGTTTTTTTAAAAGACAAGGTTTGATCATCGTATACAAAACCCATTAAAGCACTATCCTGCCAGCTCGAATCAACTCTTCAAGGTTTTTTCAACGGTTTCCATGGCCATGCCGAACACTTTTGGATTAAATCGGGCTTTCAGGGCCGGAATAAGCATCTCTTCCGTGATACCCCTGCCCAGTTTTGCCAGAACACCCAGGGATGCCAGTGCCCAGTCATGGCGTTTAATCTTCAGCTCCTTGAAATCCACCGTCATCACCTCTGCCTTGGTTTCCGGGATTTCCACGCTGGCTTCCCGGACCACCAGGGTATCGGGTCCCAGCTTTGCAAAGATTTTCTTACGGCGCTGTACACCTTCGTCACTCAGAGCAAGCACAATGGACGGGGCTTCAAGGCCGGCATACCCGATTGTCTCCGGAGATAAAATCAGTTCGCTCACGGACTGACCCCGGAGAACGGTGATGTTATAATCATTTTTCATGGAAGCATTGAGCCCTGCCACCATGCCGGCAAAACAGACAATATCTCCGGCGGTGACAATACGCATGCCAGCACTTCCCAGAATAACGATCTCTTCACGTTTGGGATTTTTAAGGGTCACCTGCTGTTCCACGGTCACCGCTTCGGGGTACACGGTTTTTTCAGCGGCAATGGCCCGGTAGCGTTCCCCATATTCAGGGCGCTGGTTTTTTTCCACCAAGCCTGTTTTGGTGGGTTTTTCTTCGATCATGGCATCAATGGCGGCAATGTTTAACTTGTTGCGCTTGGTGTAACGCCCGGTACACATGCCAAGGGTTTCCACCATGGCAAAACCTTTGTGCTGCATGGCGGATACAAAGTGATCCGACAGATTGGCATCATGACCGGAGTAACGGCTGACCCAGGTGGCACCTGCACTTTCGGCCACCTCACAGATATCAATGGGGATTTCCGCCTGATTCAGGAACTCCGAACCCACAACGGCATCACTGGGGGTGGTGGCGGAATACTGGCCACCGGTCATGCCGAAATTGAAATTATTTAAAATGATCAGGGTAATGTCCATGTTTTTTCTACAGGCGGACAAGACATGGGCACCACCGATGCCAAGGCCGCCGTCGCCCATGGTGACAATGACATTGAGTTCAGGGTCGGCAAGCTTCAATCCCTGGGCATAAGTCAATGCCCGTCCATGGAGACCGTGCAGTGCATGGACATTAAAAAAGGTGTCAAACAGGCCTGAGCATCCGATGTCCGTTACAATAACGGTTTTTTCGGCGGGGATACCCATTTTGATCAGGGCCTTGTCCAGCTCTTTGGTAATTCTTTCATGTGTACAGCCCGGACAGAACACCGGGGGACGGCTGTTATTTAATAGACTACTCATTTTCAATCACCTCCATTATCTTACCGGGTGCAATCAAGGTGCCGTCCATCTGACCGTAGAAATCAATGGTTTTACCTGCCAGAACCCGCCGGATTTCGTTGACGTACTGGCCCAGATTCATTTCAATGACCACAATGCGTTTGTACGCTGCTGCCTTTTCCTTGATGAGTTTTTCGGGAACGGGCCACACGGTTTTCAAGTTCAAGGTGGAAACGGGTTTTCCTTTTTCCGCCAGATGATCACAGGCATCTGTGACGGCCCGGGAACTTACTCCATAGCTGATCACCAGGGTGTCTGCCCCTTCTCTTTTCTTTTCTTCAAACAGGGAGATCCGCTCTTCAGCGGCCATAATTTTGTTCTGTAGTCGCTTCTGGGAGGCGCTGATCACTTCGGGATCAATGGTGATGTAGCCGTCGGGGCCATGGGTGGAAGATGTCTGGCGCACCAGGATCTTTCCGCCGATGGGCAAAAAATCCGGGGCTTTGTCGGCATCGGCTTCAAAGGGAATATAGTTTTCGCCGGTGAAGGGTTTTCGCTCCACCAGGGGGGGCAATGTAATGGCATCAAGGTCCAGGCTTTCCCGGGTCATGCCGATTTCTTTATTGGATGCAATGAACACCGGGCAACGGAACTCTTCGGCATAGTTGAAGGCATGCACCGTCAGTTCATAGCAGTCCTTTGCGTCCTTGGGCACCAGCACAATCACCGGCACACCGCCGGTGTTACCCCATCTTAAAAACTGAATATCGCTGTCAGCTCCCCGTGTGGCGGAACCGGTGGACGGCCCCAGTCTCTGCACATCCACAATGACCATGGGGATTTCACTGCCAACTGCAAAAGAAAGCTGTTCACTATAAAGGCTGATGCCAGGGCCGGATGTAGCCGTGAGCACTTTTTTCCCCGCCATGGCGGCCCCGATGCAATAGCCCATGGACGCAATTTCATCCTCACCCTGCACGCAAATCCCGCCTTTGGGGGGTAAAAGTTTCAGCATATTGGCAAAAACCGTGGTGGCCGGGGTAATCGGATACCCTGCAAAAAAGGAACAGCCGGCAGCCATGGCTCCCCTTGCAACCGCCTCATTTCCTTCCATGAATGATAAAGCCATTTTTTTTCTCCCGTTGTATTTAAGATACCTGACCGCAACACTTGCCGCTTTGGACCGGACACTCCGAGTTATTCAGGTAATCCATGTGCTGATAAGGCATAGTTGAGTCCATTACAAACCATTCACTCAATCAATATTTGATTAAATATTTGATTGAATAATCCACTCACTAACAGAGAGCTGCGCCAGAGTCAAGCAATTTAATCAAATAAAAAATCATATTAGAAATCAAATATCAATTTTCTATTGCATTTTCAAATTCTTTGATATAATCATCCACATGAAAATACAAAAATTAAATCAAAAATATAATCAAATTAAAATGACTGTTACATCAGGCGTTTTTCGAGAGAATTCCCTATGAGCCCTAAGAAAACACGTAAAAGAAAAGAAGACTTTACCCAGGAAGCCTACATGGGTATCCGCCGGATGTTTTTTAACAATGAAATCATCCCGGGCCAAAAAATATCCTACCGGGATCTTGCAGAACGCCTGGGTATGAGCCCTACTCCCATTATCCAGGCATTAAAGAGATTGGAATTCCAGGGACTGGTGCGCCATGAACCCAATTGTGGATATTACACGGAAAAAACAAGCATAGAAGAAATCACGGAAATTTATGATTTCAGAAAAATCATTGAGGTCTCCCTGCTTGAGAGCACCATTAACAAAATCAACACAACAAAATTAAAAAAACTCCAAAAAGCCCTGGACAACCATCTTTCCGCCGTACGGGATATTTATCTCAAGGACCGGCTGCTCCGGGACAGAGAATTTCACATGACCCTGGCGGAATTATCGGAATGCAATCTTCAAATCAACACATTAAGACATTTGTTTGACCTTCTTTATCTCAAATACCGGGGAAATATATTGTTTGTCACACCCATGGACACGGTGGATGACCAGCACATCAAAATATATGAGCACATCACATCAAAGGATACCGAGGGTGCCCAACGCATCCTGGGGCAACACATTTTAAATGTAAAAAAACATGCCCTCATCAGCATTAAACGAGTGGTTAACGGCAATTCTACTCCCATGATTTGATCTTAATCAGGCTTTCCATAGCCACAAATTCCGATGAACAAAACGAAGCGTGACAATGGTCCGCCCCTGACAGGCACCCAGTGCGGCTCCTTGTTTCAGGCTCCCCGCCTTTGGATGAATCACTTAAAAACAGCTTGACTTTTAGGACCTTTTACTATTTCATTGCACAGTTCAGGTGCTTGAGCTCAAGCATTAAAGGGAACCCTGTGAAATTCAGGGACGGGCCCGCCGCTGTAACGGAGACGAACGCTGCATAAATGTCACTGATTTTAAATTGGGAAGGCGCAGTTATTAGGTTGATCCGGAAGTCAGAAAACCTGCCTGAAACTTAATTATAATGTTCCCCGTGGACAAGGGACCATTACAGAGACGAGGGAAAAAAAGGGCATCCCCGGATCAATTTTTTAATTGTGGTCCGGTTTTTTTATTTTCCGGACCAATATATGTTATTCGTCAGGAGAATAAATCATGAAAAAAAGTATTCAGATTATCAGTATTGCGGCTTTATTTCTTATAATCAGTACAGCAGGGGTATTTGCCTCCGGGGGCATGGGCAATTCCGGCCCCGGGAAAAACGCCATTGTACTGGCAAGTTTCGGCACCACCGTTCCATCGGCTGTCAAATCCATTACTAATATTGCAGATGTCGTTAAAAAAGCCTATCCCGGAACCGAAGTACGCCTCACCTTTACCTCCAATATCATCCGTTCTGTATGGAAAAAACGCCAGGCCAATCCCAAAGAATGGCTTGATCAGGGAATTCCCAAAGAAGTTTTGTATGTTAAAAATTTCATTGCCACCGTGGGAGATCTGCTGGAAGACGGTTACACCAATATCATTGTCCAGCCCACCCACATGTTCTTCATGGAGCAGGCCCACGATCTTAAGCAATATGTAAACGCCCTTGCCTCCATCCACACCATGAAAGCCAAATGGAGCCCCATCAAGAATATTGTCATGGGTCGCCCGGCCCTGGGTATGCCCGGAGATAAATATCTCTACCACGACGATGTGGATGCGGCCATCAAAACCCTGGCCGATGATGTGGCCATGGCAAAGAAAGAAGGGGCTCTGCTTGTATACATGGGCCATGGAAACGAGCATTGGTCAACGGGAATTTATGCCGAAACCCAGAAAAAAATGCGTGAAGCCTATTCTGATGTGAAGACCTTCATCGGGGTTGTGGAAGGCGCACCGGGCATTGATGATTTACTGGCCGCCCTGAAGCATTCCAAAAACAAAAAAATTGTTTTAAAGCCTTTCATGATTGTTGCAGGTGACCATGCCACCAATGATATGGCAGGCCCGGAAGAAGATTCCTGGAAATCCATCCTCACGGCAGAAGGGTATACGGTAAAACCCGTTCTTTCCGGAATGGGTTCCAATAATGCCTTTGCAGGTATTTTTGTGGATCATATTGCTGATGCTGCCAAGGAACGGGGTATTGAGTTGAAGTAAGTCTTTCTGAAATAGCTCGTCAGTCAAAAGTTCTTCAGATTTGCCATTAAAAAATGTGCCTCATTAAAAACCAAAATATGTGTTGGGCCAGCGGGGGCAAGCTTGCATTATTGAACTTTTAACCCAAACATCACTAATGCAAGCCTGCCCCTCCCCAAGTAACGCATGCTGAGATCAAACCCCCAAATGGGGTTGCTCATAAGATGGACCTCTCTCTTTGAAGCCACTTTTTTGTTCCTCATCCATACCAAGGAAAACTCACGGATCTCCCGATTTCCGCGTAAAGAATGCCCTCACATGCCAAGTTCTTAGACTCCGCCGGGTCGATCCATAGCTCGCATAGCGCTACAGCTCGCGTTGCCTTCACAATCAGACCACGGGATCAGCACCCGAAATTTGGTGATTTCGGAGCTCAATAACCCGCCTGTGCTTCCCTCTGTCAACGCGTCAGCCAATGCATTACTGCAATTGCCGCATGACTTGAGGCTGGCATAAGTTGCTAAATCTTCACCATAAGACTTTTTCATTCTCTAGCATTTACCGACTTTAATCGGCGCTTTCAGTCTGTCCCCTATTTATGTGCCGGGGCTGTCATTGCCGAAAGGCCATCCCCTCATCCGAGGACATGCGGTCCAATCGCCGGTTCCGGGCCGGTTCCACATTCTCTCTAACAGGCCAAGTCCCCCATCGCATCTTGAAAAAAAGGCGGCGAAAATCATTTAAAATCATCAAAAGATTGGGAATCAAGACCAAGGTCAACACCGTGGCAAAGGCCACCCCCCCAGCCAGGGACAAGGCCATGGGGATAAGAAACTTTGCCTGGAGATTGGTCTCCATAATCAAGGGGGCAAGGCCGCCCACGGTACTCAAGGTGGTGAGTAAAATGGCCCGGAACCGGCGCTGTCCTCCGGACAACAAAGCCTCTTCAAAGGGCATACCCTCGGCAAGATTCTCATTTACCCGTTCGATCAGCACAATCGCATCATTGACCACCACCCCGGTGAGGGCCACCATGCCGAAAATACTCATCAAAGACAAATCATACCCTAACGCCAAATGCCCCAGGATGGCCCCGATAATACCAAAGGGCACGGTGATCATGATCACAAAGGGTTGGACATAGGAACGAAACATGGTGGCAATGATGATAAAAATCCCCACAATGGCCATGGGAAAGCCCACCATAAGGCTGGAAAAGGATTCGCGCATCTTTTTCTTTTCGCCCTGAAGCGAAATATAGAGCCCGGGATATTTTTTGTTAAGGGATTGAAAATAACCCGCGGAAAGTTCGGCCATGATCTCGTTGGCATTGGCGCGGTTGCTGTCCACATCGGCACTGACCGCCACCCGCCGCATGCCGTTGGTGCGGGTGATGGTGGCATACCCGGGACCGAAGGCCACGGTGGCCACAGACAAAAGGGGTACCTCCCGACCCTGGGGGGTTCTGATGCGGATATCTTTAAAATCCGATATACGGCTACGCTCTTTTTCGGTGTATCGCACCATGATTTTCACATCGTCCCTGCCCCGCTGAAGACGCACCGCCTCCTGGCCGAAATATCCGGCATACACCTGGCGGGCCAGATCTTCCACGGTGAGACCAAGGCCCCGGGCTTCGGGCTTTAATGCCAGGCGAAGCTCATTTTTCCCCGGCGAAAAATCAGACCGAATCTGGAACACTCCGTCAAAGTCCGCCAGTCGTTCCTGGATATCCGTGGCCGCCGAGCGGATGGCATCCATGTCATGCCCCTGTATCCATACCTCAATAGGCGCCCCCGGGGGGCCGGCTGCCATGCCGGCAAAGGTTAAAGACTTCACACCGGGAAGAATGCCTACCTCCTTCTCCCACATCACCATGATATCTTTGGAGTGAATTCCCCGCTGTTCCGAGGGCAGTAAGACAGCATGCATGCTTCCGTAGTTGGGACCAAAAGTTGGCATCTCCCCGGCAGTCACCCCCACAAGAACCAAGCTTTCTTTCAGCAAAGGCTCACCGGACAGGGTTTTTAACCGTCCATTGAGACGGAGCATAGCTGCTTCCACCTGTTCCATGGCGGCCTGGGTTATCTCCGGCGGCGTTCCATTGGGAAACTCCACGTTGGCGGTAACGATGAATCCGTCCAGATCGGAAAACACCTCAAATTTTAAAAGCCCCCCCTGCATGAAACCCAGGATTACCATGAAAAGGGCTATGGCAGAACAAAGAGACACATATCGCCAGCGAAGAGCCCGGGTCAAAAACGGCAGATACACCGTTGCCACAAACCATTGAAGCCCCCGTGCCACAGCCCCATGAAGGGCTTCAATCCAGACAAAAAGGAAGAAAGCCTTTGGTTTTTGAACACCTGGGTCCGGCAACTGGCTTAAATGGGCAGGCAGAAGAATCAGGCACTCCACCAGGGAAATGGCAAGACAGGCAATGACCACCACCGGCAGAACAAAAATGAACTTCCCCATGATGCCATTGATATATGCCAGGGGCAGAAAAGCCACCATGGTGGTGATCACCGCCGCCACCACGGGCATGCCCACCTCCCACACCCCTTCAACGGCAGCCATGAGAGGGGCTTGTCCATTATTGCGATGAACATAGATGGCCTCGCCCACCACAATGGCATCGTCCACCACAATACCCAGCACCATAATGAGTCCGAACAGGGAAATCATATTGATGGTGCCCCCCAGAAACCACAGAATAACCACCCCGCCGCCCAGGGAAATGGGAATCCCCATGCCGGCCCAAAAACTTAAACGAATATCCAGAAACAGCCACAGAAGAAAAAACACCAGGGCAAGCCCGATAATCCCATTTTTCATCAAGAGATCAATGCGGTCCTGGAGCATGTCCGTGGCATCATAAATCACGGAAATTCGGGCACCCGGGGGAAGCATCTGCTGTTTTTCCTTCACAAAACGATGAACGGCCCTGGAAATCACCAGGGCATCTTCTGCCTGGGTTTTAAGCACATTCACCAGCACTGCAGGTTTTCCGTTGACCTTGGCCCGGATGGGGTCCTGGGCAAACCCGTCATCAATCACCGCCAGCCGGGAAAGGGTTATGTGCTCACCATCGGGACCGGCCAGCACCACAATATCTGCCAAATCCCGGCCGGTGTATCTCCGGCCCAGGGTGCGCACCCGGATCTCTTCTCCCTGGGTTCGAAGGGTACCCCCGGCCAGATTCATGTTGCTCTTTCGAAGGGCGGTCACCACCTGATCAAAGGTGATGCCATACTCCCGCAGTCGGGATTCAGACACCTCAATGCCGATCTCATAGGCCCGGGTGCCGGATATGGTGGCCTGGGAAACCTCTGGTAATTCCTGAATTTCATCTTCCATGGCATAGGCCCATTCTTTAAGACGGCGTTCTGACATGTCCGCAGACAGGGCCAGCATGAGCACCGATTCTTTCAAGGTTATTTCCGAGATAATCGGTGATTCCGCATCCACGGGAAAAGTGGAGATGGCATCCACCCGGCTTCTGACCTTATCCAGGATATCCTGGACATCATAATTTTCATCCACCTCTATTTGGGCCGTGGCAACCCCTTCGGAGGACCGGGTGGTATATTGATCAATGCCCTCGATTTCTTCAATGGCCTCTTCTATTTTACGGCTGATGCCCTCTTCGGTCTCTTCGGGATCGGCCCCGGGATAGGGAACGGATATGGAGATCATGTCCAGGGAAAACTCCGGAAAAATCTCCCGGATCATGGAGTTCAGGGCAAAGCCTGCGGCCATGAAAATCAACAGCAGCAAAATATTGGCAAACACCGTGTTTCCGGCAAAAGCGGCAAGGATTTTTTTCATGCGCCATCCCCCGCATCGATGATATCAAGCAGACCGTTTTCCAAAGGGTCCACCAGGCGCGTGATAATAATTTCATCTCCCGGCTCAATGCCCTGGGACACATAAGTTTCTTCCCCCTGGGTCCGGGCCACGGTAACATGAAGGGTCTTAAGCCGCCCTTCTTTTACCGCATACACCGTGTTTTCAAAGGTGACTGCCCACCGGGGTAGAGAAATCACCTCTGTCAGTGCTTTGCCGGGTATGGAAACGCTGCAGAACATCCCCGCCACCAGAGGAAAGGCCTTTTTCGCCATGGCCTCTTGTGCCTTAATTCGCACGGCCACGGTGACGGTACGGGTGGCCGGATCAAAGGCCAGGGTGCGGTGCAGTTGGCCGGTCCATGGCGTTCCTGTGGGATTTTCGGTCCAGTGAATGGCCACAGGAACGGGTTTCACCCGGGAAAACCAGGCCAGCTGATCCGTTGCTGGCTCTTCACCATTCTCCTCAAACTGCAGCCATTGACTCACATCCCGGCTGTCCAAGGGCACGTGGATCTCCAGCAGAGAATCATCGGCCAAGGTAAGCACATTCTGCCCCGGTGAGGCATAGGCACCCTTTTCTACATCCACGGTTTTCAAACGGCCAGTGAAGGGGGCTGTTATCCGGCATCGCTGCAAATTGGCCGCAGCCAGGTCAAGGGAGGCCCGGGCAGCGGCAAGGGCACTTTCGGTCTCTTTTATCTGCAGGGGATAAACGGTAAGCATACGGTTCATCTGATCCACCAGGTCCCGGGCAGCGTTATAGGTCTGTTCCACCTTGTCCACTCCGGAGCGGGTGCCCACACGATTTTTTTTAAACAGGTCCGACACCCGCACGAATTCAGCCTGGGCCAAATCCCGGTTTCGCTTAAGGGTGGCCAGACGAAGACCTTCCTGGCGGAACTCTTCCCGAAGCCGGGCCACGGTCTTTTCCCGCTGGGCCACCACTGCCAGGGCCTGGTCCAAGGCCGACTGGTAATTCACCGGGTCCACGGCAAAGAGCAATGCCCCCTTTTCAATGATCTCCCCCACTTCCAGACGGGGATGCACGGCAACAATGGTGCCTGCCACCTCCGGTGCAATGGAAACAGTGTTCAGGGGTTTCACCTCGCCAAAGCCCTGGATGGACACCGCCACATTCCGGGGCCTGGCCACAAGGGTTTTCACACGGACGGCCTGCTCCGATCGCACCGCCTCCCGGGGCGGCACCTTCATGGCCTTAAGGCCCGTCATTGCTGCGGCCCCTGCCATTAGAATCAACACACTAAAAAGAATACGTACACTTATTCCAGGGCCGTTGCCCTTTTTGCCTGCCATGGACAGCACCTCTTATTTTTTTATAGCAGCCATGCCCCCACAGCCACAAAATTAAAAAAATTAATCCGCACTCACCACTCGGCATCCATCTCAGATGCCCAGAAATTTTGTTTTAATACGTTCAAAATGATCCACCAGCAATGATTTTTTCAAATCATAGGACCTCTGACCATCCCCGGAGGAGAGCACTTCATTAATGATTGTAAACTCCTGAATAATAGAAGTAATTTCATTTAACCAATCCCCGCTGTCCAGGGTGGTGTACCACAACCTGAAGGTCTGTTCGTAAAGCCCCTGGGACAGCTCCGTCACCACAGGATTATTCACAGCGTTATATATAATTGCCCTGTAATCATAATCCAGACGAACCAGCTTTTTTTTATCGTTCTCCCGGTCATTGTTTTCTGCAAGTATGGCACATTCTGATTTAAGTTTTTCGATTCCTTCTACATGCTTCCGGGAAAACCCTTCTGCTGCAAGTCGTCCGGCAAGACCTTCAATTTCAAACCGGGCACGGTAAATATTCATCATCTGCTGGAATTCAATTTCCGTTATCATGGTTCCGGTGCGGGCAATCACCCGGACCAGTTTTTCCCACTCCAGACGGTTTAAAATTTCCCGCATGGGGGTCCGGCTAACCCCAAACTCCTTGGCCAGTACATTTTCATTGAGAATCTGCCCTGGTTTGTAATCCAAGAACAAAATTCTTTCTTTGATCACGGTATAGATAGGTTCGTTCATAAACGTATTCTCCTGATATATTTTTCAGCTCTCTTGTATACTATAGAAACATCAGTGCAAAACTCAAAACATACCAGCCGTTTAATAACCCTGTCAACATATTTAGCACTCAGATTAAATCCCACGCCAAACCATGGACATACAAAAAAACAGAAAATAACAGGCATCCATCATATGAGCTAACAAGTAGTTTACACTTTTTGGGGTCAAATCAAAACACGGGACCACGATCCTGAAATTGCCAGCATGGGCATACCCCTTGACAAACCCAAAGAATGACATAATTTTGATAAATTATTTTTTTAAGATAAAATCTATACCACCATAAAATTTTAAGGATCACAAGATGCCTATATTTGAATTCAAATGTTCAGATTGCGAAGAATTTTTTGAAGTGCTCTTCATGTCCGGTGATGATGAGAAAGAGATTAAATGCCCCAAATGCAACTGCTCCGCAGTGGAGCGGGTTGTAAGTTCCACCAATTATGCCATGGGCCAAAGCGCTGTATCTCGTCAGCAAAAAGCCAGTGCCCAGACCCGAAACTGTTCCAGTGGTTCCTGCACCACATACACAGTTCCAGGCGACAGCAGAGGATAATTTGTTTTTTCATATAAAACTCCGTCTAAACGACTGCAATAGTTAGCGCTTTGTTTTTCATTATGGCAGATGCATACTGCCATGTATATTTAGATAAAACTCCATCCAACAAACTGTAATCATGAGAGTTTCAATCTTCGTTGTGTCGGCTGGCCGACATGGCGGTTATTAAGGAGATCAAGATGACCCAGTTTGCCACACTGACCCTTGATGGCAAAGCCTATGAGATACCTGTTATTGAAGGAACCGAGGGTGAAAGAGCCATTGACATAAGACAACTTCGCCAGGACACTGGACTGATCACCTTTGACCCCGGCTTTGGAAACACCGGCAGTTGTAAAAGTGCCATCACCTTCATGAACGGTGAAAAGGGAATTCTGCGCTACCGGGGTATTCCCATTGAAAAGCTGGCAAAACACTCCACCTTTGTGGAAACAGCCTACCTTCTGATCAATGGAAAACTGCCGGATAGAAAAACCCTCACTCGCACAAGTGTCATGCTCAGTGATTTTTCCATTCTCCATGAAGACATGAAATTCTTTTACCAGAATTTCCCCAGAAAGGCCCACCCCATGGGCATTTTGTCTGCCATGGTCAATGCACTGAGAAGCTTTTACCCGGAACTCATGGACCTGGATGAAGATCTCAATTACACCTTCCTTCGCCTCATCTCCAAGGTAAGAACCATGGCCGCCATGGCGTACAAGATCTCCCGGGGCCATAAGGTGGTTTATCCCAGGCCGGATTATTCTTATTGTGCCAATTTTCTTCACATGATGTTTGACAGCCCGGTGATTCCCTACCAAATGGACGACGATATGGTGGATGCCCTGAACGTGTTCTGGATTCTCCATGCCGATCATGAGCAGAACTGCTCCACCGCAGCGGTGCGGGTGGTTGGCAGCGGTAAAGTCAATATATATGCGGCCCTGTCTGCAGGCATCTCCGCCCTGTGGGGGCCCCTGCACGGCGGGGCAAACCAGGCGGTGATTCAGATGCTGGAGTCCATCCAGCAGGAGGGTTTGAGTATCCCCCAGGTCATTGAAAAGGCAAAGGACAAAAATGATCCATTCAGACTAATGGGATTTGGTCATCGGGTATATAAAACCTATGATCCCCGGGCCAAAATCATGAAGACCATCTGCGATAAGGTGCTCTCTAAATGCAAACACCTTGATTCATTGCTCAACACCGCCATGGAACTGGAAGCAGCAGCCCTTTCCGATGCCTATTTTCAGGAAAAAAACCTTTATCCCAATGTGGATTTCTACAGTGGTATTGTTCTTCGTGCCATGGGCATTCCCACCAATATGTTCACCGTGATGTTTGCCATTGGTCGTCTTCCGGGCTGGATTGCCCAGTGGCGCGAGGATATGCTTGATGCCAACCAGAAGATCAGCCGTCCCCGGCAGATTTACATCGGAGAAACCACCAGAGATTATGTCCCCATTGATGACAGACCCCCCACGCACCATTCGGAGAGCGGTCTTTTTACCGGACAATAATATTTCACCGCTGTGT
The DNA here is from genome assembly GCF_054657595.1 of Desulfocicer niacini. NCBI lineage: Bacteria > Pseudomonadati > Thermodesulfobacteriota > Desulfobacteria > Desulfobacterales > Desulfobacteraceae > Desulfocicer > Desulfocicer niacini. Next base: position 10,533 of record NZ_BAAHYK010000046.1, on the reverse strand, counting down.
CGCTTCATGTAGTCACCTCCCCTGAGCTAACTGAGCTAAAGACTCAGGGGGGGTGCCGGTTTTCTATATAAAAAGCCATTGTCCGGGGCAGTGCCCCCCGGCAATGGCTTTTTTGGGGCTTTATAACAGCTGACGAAGCATGAAAATGACATGATGCCGCTCCCAACAGTCACCCGTTGGAAGGTCTCTGCTATCGCACTTTCATATAAAACGGTAAACGGATATGTTCCGACGCCCTTATTCTTCCTCTTTACGACGGGGCAGAACCAGATTCATCACCACCCCGAGAATACCGGCAAGGCCAATGCCCTGGAGGGAAAATTCCCCGGCGGAAAAAGTCATACCGCCAATACCGAACACCAAAATCAAGGCCACAATGGAAAGATTTCTTGCCTCGGTGAGATCCTCACCGGACTGCATCAGTGTGTTCAGGCCGATGACCATGATGGCGCCAAAAAGCAGCAGCATGATACCGCCCATGACCGGGGCTGGCACCGTCTGGAGCAGGGCACCCATCTTACCCACAAAGGCCAACAGAATGGCAGTAATCGCAGCCCAAGTCATGACACCGGGATTGAATACCCGGGTCAGGGCAACGGCACCGGTGACCTCGGAATAGGTGGTATTGGGTGGTCCCCCCAGGAAGGAGGCAAAGGAGGTGGCAAGCCCATCTCCCAGCATGGTATTCTCTATGCCCGGGTCCTTGACATAATCCTTGCCAGTGACACCGCCGATGGCCAGTACATCACCAAAATGCTCGATGGCCGGAGCAATGGCAATGGGAACAATGTAAAAAATCGCCTGGAGATTCCACTCCGGGAACACAAACTTGGGAACGGCAAACCAGCTAGCCTTGGACACAAGGCCAAAATCAACTATGCCGAACAAAAGGCTCAGGATATAGCCGGTTACAATGCCGCACAAAATGGGAATCAGGCGAAGAAGGCCCTTGCCAAGGATGGACACAAGTACCGTGGCGGTAAGGGAAAGCAACGAGATGAACATGGCGGTTCTTTGGGGAAAAAGCACAAAGGAACCGTCCCCGGTTTTGCCCATGGCCATATTAACGGCAACGGGGGCCAGGATCAGCCCGATGACCATGATTACCGGCCCGGTCACCACCGGTGGAAGTACTTTTTTTATAACCCCGCTTCCCTGCCACCGGATGAGAAAGCTTAAAATCACATAAACAAAACCGGCGGCACATAACCCGCACATGGTACCAGGGATCCCCCAGGTTTTAACGCCGTACATGATGGGGGGCAGAAAGGCAAAGGAAGAGGCCAGAAAAATAGGAATCTTTCCCCGGGTCACCACCTGAAAGATTAGGGTACCACCACCGGCGGTGAAGAGAGCCACATTGGGATCAAGCCCCGTTAAAAGGGGAACCAGTACCAGGGCACCAAAGGCCACAAAAAGCATCTGGGCACCCAGAAGGCAATCTTTGGGTCTGAAATTATAATCGGACGATAAAGTAGAATCCTGGGACATCATGCCTCCTATTTGGTTCCAAATATTTTATCACCGGCATCCCCGAGACCCGGCAGAATATAGCCCACTTCGTTGAGGCGGTCATCAATGGCGGCCACATAAATATCCACATCCGGATGGGTCTCCTGCACCTTTGCAATGCCTTCCGGTGCCGCCACCAGAAAAAGCCCCATGATTTTTGTGCAGCCAGATTCCTTCAAGAGGGCAATGGTGGCCATGAGGGTGCCCCCGGTGGCCAGCATGGGATCCAGAATCAATGCGGTTCTCTCCTCCATGGCGCTGGCTGTTTTCACATAGTACTGCACCGGCTGCAGGGTCTCTTCATTGCGGTAGAAACCCACCACGCTGACCTTGGCAGAGGGAATCATGTCAATGACTCCGTCCATCATACCAAGACCTGCCCGGAGAATGGGAACAATGGTGATTTTTTTACCCTTGATCTGCTCCACGGTAACTTCCCCGGCCCATCCCTGGATGGTCTGGGTTTCCGTTTCAAGGTGTTTGGTGGCCTCATAGGTGAGAAGCCGAGCCACTTCTGAAGATAAATCTCTAAAATCTTTTGTGGAAATGTCTTTTTCCCGCATCAGGCCCAATTTGTGCTTGATAAGGGGATGGTCCGCAACATGGACTGCCATGGAAAGTCTCCTTGTGCTGAATTGTTAGATTATGTATTGAAGTTTTAAAGCAATTGATAAATCTTTTAAAGATAGAAAAAATCAAGCCTTTTAGTCAAGGGAAATGATCAAAAAAACAGTATTTCCGATTTTAATAGACCGGGATTCTGCCTGGTAGCCCGGGATCAGGCTAAGAGTTTTTTTATATGAAAAGGTCACCTTCAAGTTTACCTCAGCAGAGCCGCCCCCCGACGGGCAATAGGAACTGTCTACAGTTCCGGTCCGGGCCCATTGCCCGTCGGGGGCGGCGGTATAATACCATTTGGCTCCGCGCCTACGACCCTATATTTGTTGTGTCCACCAGGACATGCCTGTTTATATGAAAATCCGACATCAAAGCCCCCAATGGCCGAGCAGGCCAGCCTTTCCAGCAACACAATAACAACCATGTATTGAATTTTTTCCTGTTTTGTGGTCAAACAGAGCCATGGAAATGCCAACTTATATTGATGTGGCCGTGGCCCTGCCCATGGACAACACCTATGTATACAAAGTACCGGATCACCTGAAACATGCGGCCCTTACCGGCATGCGGGTGCTGGTTCCCTTTGGCAGACGCAGGATCACAGGTTACATAATCGGGTTCAGAAAGGACAGTGGCGGATACCAGGCCAGGCTGATACTGGACTTCCCCGATGACATACCCCTTTTCCCCCCGGGCATGATCTCTTTTTTCAAATGGATCTCAAACTATTACATCCACCCCCTGGGGGAGGTAATTAAAACCGCCCTGCCCGTGGGACTCAATCGATACGATGTGTCCGTTCTGAACATCACCCCAGCGGGTCTTGATGCCCTTGCTGCGAACACCATCACCCCCCGGGAACGAGATATTCTGGCGTCCTTGCAGGAAAAGGGTCCCCTTCCCGTCAAGACATTCACCACCGTAAAAAACAGCACCGGTATCCACGCCCTGGTGAAAAAAATGGACCGCCAAGGCCTTGTTCTTCTTTCTTCCTCTCTGAAAAAAGATCAGATTCAAATGAAAAAGGAGACCTTTTTCAGCCATGTAAAAGGCGTTCCAGATACAGTCAAGCTGTCCACCAAACGGCAACTGCTGCTTGCCATGGTAAAAAAAGACGGTGAGATTGCCCTCTCAAAATTGAAAAAAGAGATACCCACTGCCCCGAAACTAGCCAAAATCCTGGAAGGCCAGGGCTATATCAAACGCTTTCAAAAACAGGTGTTTCGAGATCCCCTGGGTGAACCCGTAATCCCGGACACACCGCCGCCCCTCACCCATGAACAGCAAAGCGTGGTAAACCAGGTCCAGGGCAAAATAAACTTGGGCTTTCGCACCTATCTCCTGTCCGGGGTCACGGGCAGCGGAAAAACAGAAGTCTACATGCGCCTTGTCAGCCTGGCGGAGGCAAAGGGAAAGGGGGCCATTGTGTTGGTGCCGGAAATTTCCCTGATTTCCCAGACAGAACGCAGATTCCGAGCACGGTTCGGCAACCGCATTGCCGTGCTTCACAGCGCCCTGACCAAGGGCGAACTCCTGGACCAGTGGCATAGAATCCTTAAAGGGGATGTTTCCATTGTCATTGGTGCCCGGTCCGCCATATTTGCCCCCCTCGCCTCCATTGGCATCATCATTGTGGACGAGGAGCATGACAGCTCTTACAAACAGGAGTCGGGCCTTAGATACAATGCCAGAGACCTTGCCGTGGTCCGGGGTAAAATGTGTGACATTCCCGTGGTGCTGGGTTCAGCCACCCCCTCCATGCAGTCCTATTACAATGCCTGCCAGGGAAAATTCACCGAGCTGCAGCTGAAAAAAAGGGTCAATAAACGCCCCCTGCCGGAAATTCACATGGTGGACCTGAGAAAATACAAGGATTTCCGGGGAAGAGAAAAAATAATCACTCCGGAGCTTTCCCGGGAAATTCATGCCTGCCTCACCCGGGGCGAACAGGCCCTGATCTTTTTGAATCGACGGGGCTTTGCCACTTTTCCCGTGTGTGAGTCCTGCGGGGAAACCATCAAGTGCCGCTTCTGCGATGTCACCATGACCCTGCACAAGGATACCGATGAATTCAGATGCCATCTGTGTGGGTTTGCCACCACAATTTTTAAAAAATGCACCCATTGCGGTGCCTCCCGGGTAAAGCCCCTGGGGTTTGGGACGGAAAAAATTGAGGCCATGCTTAAAGAGATGTTTCCCGAAGCCCGGGTGGCCCGGCTGGACCAGGACACGGGCAGCAAGAAAGGGGCCACCATAAACATCCTCAAGCAGGTGCAGAACCGCACCATTGACATTATCGTGGGCACCCAGATGCTGGCCAAGGGCCATGATTTTCCCGCCATCACCCTGGTTGGCATCATCTGTGCTGACATGTCCCTGAACTTTCCCGATTTTCGATCCGGGGAAAGAACCTTTCAGCTGCTGGCCCAGGTGGCGGGCCGTGCAGGCAGAGGAGACCTGCCCGGCAAGGTGATCATGCAGACCTACACCCCGGATCATTTCAGTATTGAAGCCTCAAAAAATCAGGACTTCATGGAATTCTACGCCCGGGAATTCCCCTTTCGCCAGGCCCTTTCCTACCCTCCGGTCTCCCGGATCATCCAGTTGAAAATCTCCGGCATCAACAAGGACAAGGTGGAACAGCACGCCATCATGGTGGGAGAGCTGTGCCAGGCCCTGATCCCGAAAAATTTACCCCCCTCCCATGCTGTTCAAATGCTTGGTCCCATTGAGGCGGGTATCCCTAAAATTGCCCTGCGATACCGGTGGCAGCTCCTGGTGAAAAGCCCTTCGGCAACCACTCTCAATCAGCTGATCACCCGGATGATCTCAGATAAGAAAGCCTTTGCATCCAAAGAGGTAAAGGTTTCCATTGATGTAGACCCCTATTTCATGTTGTAGGAAAAATGATGCCTAACAGCCCTTCCAAATCCCATAATTTACTTCCCAGACTGCTCGTGATTGACAACTATGACTCCTTCACATACAATCTGGTGCAGATGTTTACCCGGTTTCACCTTGACATTATTGTGAAACGATCAGATAAAATAAGCACATCAGATGCAGCGGCCATGGCACCGGATTACCTTCTCATCAGTCCCGGTCCCAAAGATCCCACCCATGCCGGTGTGTCCATGGACATGATCCGTACCTGTTACACCTCCTGTCCCATTCTGGGCGTGTGTCTTGGCATGCAGTGTTTAAATGAGGTCTTTGGCGGCACTACCCAGCGGGCACCGGTGCCGGTGCATGGCAAGACAGACACCATCTTTCACCATGACACGGATATCTTCAAGGGCATGCCATCGCCCTTTGCCGCGGCCCGATACCACTCGCTGGTCATTGCGCCGGCAAACCCCGATGTGATCACCACGGCATGGAATGACCAAAATATCATCATGGGCGTCAAACTTCGGGATCATCCTGTATTTGGGGTCCAGTTTCATCCAGAGAGTTTTTTAACTGAAAGGGGTGACATCCTGATAGAAAATTTTCTAAAAACCGGTGCTCCCGTGGAAGAGAAACATTCACTGACACAGGCCTGACCCCATTGGTCCGCCAATTGTGACAGCTGGACCATGTTATGCCCCCCTTTTAAACGCAAGTTAAGTGGCTTTGCACGGCTTGAAGGAGAGTATCATGAAAATATCAAGCAATATCGAAAACCTCCACCGGGTCAGGGACTATGTCAGAAAATTTTGCCTGGCCCTTGCCCCCCCTCCCCCGGAAGAGACACTGGACATGCTTGAACTTGCTGCCAATGAAGTGGCAGCCAACATCATCCGCCATGGATATAAAGACAGCAAGGGGGGTGAATTTGAGATCATTGCCCTTCAGGAAACCAATGGTATTTCCATAGAATTTCTGGACCAGGGACATCCGTTCCACCGTGAGGATGCCACCCTGTTTAACCCGGAAGCAGATGAAATTGAAGACAAAGAGGGGGGATTTGGTCTTTTCATCATCGAAAAAATAATGGACAGGGTCATCTATGACCAGGATGAAAATGGCAACAACCGCACCCAATTGTTTATAAAAACCCCTGGGGTTTGAACTGATAAAATTTAAAAAAAAGGCAATTCACATGAACATTGAAAAAACCACTGAAAACGATGTATTGATTATCAAAATATGTGCCAACATGCTGGACGTTTCCAAGGTATCTGAGTTCAAGGAAACCACCCTTCCCCTGTTGAAAAACCAGAAAAAGGTAATCTTTGACCTTGAAGAACTGCCTTTTGTGGACAGTTCCGGCTGCGGTGCCATCCTTTCCTGCATCCGTCAGGTAAGTGCCGAAGATGGGGAACTGAAGATATGCAACACCAACAAACGGGTCCGCACATTATTTGAGCTGATCCGAATGCACAAAATCGTTGATATCCACAATACCCGGCAAGAGGCCATGGACAGTTTCTGAATAAGCGATCATGTCGGCCTGCCGATACAACGAACAATGGGTCGTAGACGCGGAGCCAAATGGCATTATGCCGCCGCCCTCGACGGGCAATGGGCCCGGCCCGGAACCGTAAACGGCTCAATTGGCCGCTTCCCATTGCCCGTCGGGGGCGGCTCTGCTGAGCTAAACTTGAAGGCTGCCATTTCATATAACATACATGGCAATAAGCACCTGCCACAACGAAAGTTAAAACGCTCATCATTGCAGCATGTTGGACGGAATTTCTTATAAAAGTGCAGGACAAAACGGGATCATCGCGTATCAGGAAAAAAAGCATGAAAAACTATACACGAAAAGCACTTCTTGAGGAACTGACCCGTCGATATGACCGTTCCGGTTCCCGGGGGTCATTGAACTACCTGAGAAAAAAATATGCCTGGCTCATCGTCACCCGGACCACCAGCCTGATAAAGCGCACCATGGATATCCTGGTGGCGGTGATCTTTCTTGTGGGGCTGTCCCCCCTGTTTTTTCTGGTGGCCCTTATCATCTATCTCACCGACCGGGGACCCGTGATCTACACCCAGAAACGGGTGGGCAAGTGGGGCCGAGAATTTTCCTTTCCCAAGTTCAGATCCATGGTGGTCAATGCCGATGAAATCCGCCAGAAAATCCTGGACCAGAGCCACCACGCCAACAGTTTAACCTTTAAAATGGCAAAGGACCCCCGAATCACATGGATCGGCGGCATCATCCGCAAGCTCAGCATTGATGAACTGCCCCAGCTGTGGAATGTCCTCAAGGGGGACATGTCCCTTGTGGGGCCCCGGCCACCCCTTCCCGAAGAGGTGGCAAGGTATACCCTCAAAGACCGGCGAAGGCTGGATGTCACCCCGGGGCTTACCTGTACCTGGCAGGTGTCCGGCCGTTCGGATATTCCCTTTGATGAACAGGTAAAGCTGGATGTGGCCTACATTGAGAGTAAAAGTATCATGACAGACATCCGCATTTTATTTAAGACCATTCCAGCGGTACTCTCCGGCAAAGGGGCTTATTAATTTTTTTTATATGAAAAGGTAGCCTTCAAGTTTACCTCGGCAGAGCCGTCCCCGACGGGTAATAGGAACCGGCCAATTGAGCCGTCTACGGTTCCGGGCCGGGCCCATTGCCTGCTGAGTCAAAAAGTGGCGTAATTCATTCAGAAAGGAAAATGAGATATGAGAGCCATCATCGACGCAAGCATGTTCTTTAACACCCATGAACTGCTGGGCAGTCGCGTACCCAGCTGTCTGGCATTTGTGCTGGACCGCCCCTTTCTGCAGCACGTCATTGAAGTGTGTGTCAATGGCGGCATTGAAACCTTTGATATTCTGATCTCCGCCCACCCCGAAAAAATAGAGGCAGCCCTTGGAAACGGTGACCGATGGGGGGTTACAATCACCTACCATCTCCTGAAAAATCCGTCACAGTTTCCCCGGATCTTTAACACCCTGAAGGCAGACAATTTTTTTCTGTTTGCCCGGGGAGATCGTCTGCCTGCCCTGCCCGGGGAGCAACTCCCAGAACTTGCCTCCCGACATGCATTGACCGCCATCAGCACCCCGAAAGATGACCAGGTGCCCTGTTGGTCGGGCTGGGCCATCCTTTCCGCCCATCTGTACCCCGTACTTTCAACGGATCATGGATATGAGGAGTTTTTCACCTGGCTCATGGAAAACAATGCCCATATCCTGTCCACGCCGGAAGTGCTCTCCTGTGATTCCTGCGAAGAGGTTCTTGAGGCCAACAAAACGGTGCTCTCCCAGGATGATTTTGATTTTCTCATGCGCACCGCCACTGAGGTGGAAGAAGGCATCTGGATCGCAAGGGACGTGGCCCTTCATCCCGATGCCCACCTCATTGCACCGGTGTATCTGGATGAACAGATCCGCATAGAAGCCGGAGTAACCCTTGGCCCCAACGTGGTCCTGGGAAAAGGTACCATGGTGGCCCGGGACTCCAGCCTTAAAAATGCCGTTGTGTTTCCTGGCACCTATGTGGGGGAGGGTCTTGAGCTAACCAACGCCGTCCTTGACCGAAACTGCCTTGTGAACACCGAATTTAATTCAGAAAGTTTTATTTCCGAACAGTTCATCCTGGGGGACATGGCCGAACAAAATATTAAAAAATGGATTTCATCCCAAATTTCACGTCTGATCGCCCTTTTTCTGACAACACTTTTTCTTCCACTGACGGCAGCCACGGCCCTTGTTTTAAAGCTGTTTAGAAAGGGAAACATATGGCAGACAATCCAGGTCATCCGGCTACCCACGGCAACGGATGCCTTTGCCTGGACCCCGGTAAATCTTTCATTTTTTACCCTGTCCCCCCAAAACCCATCCCGGGGTGCTGGATTCTGGTGGAAGGATTTTCTGTTACGGTTTCTCCCGGGCCTTTTCAATGTAATCAAGGGAAAGATGGCCATCACCGGGGTATCTCCCCGGACCCGGGAAGACCTGGAGGCCCTGGATCAAGACTGGCGGGAAATCTACATCCGGGGGACACTTGGACTTATCACCGAATCCCTGATCCATTTCGGTCCTGATCCCACTGCCGATGAACGCTACTCCGCCGAAGCTATTTACATTGCATCACCTTCTGTTTTGCGTGATATAAAGCTGGCAATACAATATTTCACACGCCTTTTTTTTGCCGGAAAGTCCTTCAAATAAGGAAACTGCCAAGCTCCTTGATGAGGATACCCATTCTCCCAATCGGGATCTTTGGGCTTTGTCAGGGCTTAATCACAACATGGGGCATACTGTAAAGAAGCCCGGATCTTTATTATTCATGGGGATCAGCCCCCAGAAAACAATTCAAGAGATGACACCTATGAACATTGATTGCGTGATTATCGGTATCAATACGGAACAAACCATTGAGCAATGCATCCGCAACCTCCTGGCCAGCCATTACTCCCGGGGAATCGTGAACATCTATTATGTGGATGGAGGCTCAACGGACCAAAGCATACGTAAAGCCCAGGCCTTTGACGGGGTAAATGTCATCGCCCTTAATCCCCGATACCCCACTCCGGGCCTGGGCAGAAACAACGGCTGGAAGGCCGGTACCTCCCCGCTGGTGCAATTTCTGGATTCCGATGCCATGGTGGACCCCCAGTGGCTTAACACCGCCGTTGATGCCCTCATGAAAGACGACACCATCGGTGCCGTGCGGGGCAACCGCTATGAACTGCACCCCCTTGCATCGGTGTTCAACTGGATCGGAGATATGGAATGGAACGCAGCCCCGGGCTTCTGTGACGCCTTTGGCGGAGACGTGATGGTCCGGCGCAGTATCCTTGAAGACACCGGGGGGTATGACGAGGTGCTGGTGGCCGGGGAAGACCCGGAATTGAGCCGTCGCATCCAGAAAAAAGGATGGAAAATTCTGCAGATTGATACCCCCATGTGCGGCCATGACCTTGCCATGATGCACCTTTCCCAGTATTGGAAACGGGGTCATCGTACAGGGTATGGTTATGCCGCCGTCACAGCCAAGTATGGCCTTTCCGAAGGTGGTTTCTGGATTCGGGAACTGCTTCGTATCTGCGTGCGGGGGGGTGGGTTTGTGGGATCTGGACTGGCGGGTATCCTCCTTGTCTTTGTAGACCCCTTGTTTCTGATGCTTTTTTTCCCCGGACTGGTGCTGCTGTTTTACCCGTTTTTATTTAAAATTTCATGGTTCATGGAAAATAAACACCTGAAACGTAAACCAGCCATGGTCTATGCTCTGCACTGCTCTTTTGTGGTGATTCCCCAGTTTTTCGGGGTCAAACGGTTTTTCTGGGGAAAACTGTTCCACTGCCCGCTGCGGAACAAACCTGCGGCACTGAAAACTAATATTTCGAGATAATTCGTATGATTATAGAATCCTGGACGGAGATCCTTACGCATAAGATGCCGACAACAGAGTCCTCAAGTCTACCTCAGCAGAGCCCCTCCCCCGATGGGCAATAGGAACCGGAC
>NZ_BAAHYK010000045.1:0-45738 GCF_054657595.1 Desulfocicer niacini | reverse complement strand
CTGGCAGGGCGCCTGGCAGGAGGGCGTCACCTACCTGGCCGATGATGCGGTTTCGTATGACGGGGCAGGCTATATCTGCCTCCAGGATCATACTTCTTCGAGCGCCGACACCCCGTCGAATACCGCCCTGTGGGATCTCTTCGCCGCCAAAGGCGAGAAAGGCGAGAAAGGGGATAAGGGTGACCAGGGGCTTCAGGGCATCCAGGGAATTCAAGGTGAAAAGGGAGACCAGGGACTTCAGGGCATCCAGGGAGAAAAAGGGGATAAGGGTGACCAGGGGCTTCAGGGCATCCAGGGAGAAAAAGGGGATAAGGGAGACCAGGGTCTTCAGGGTATCCAGGGAATTCAAGGTAAAAAGGGAGACCAGGGTGAAAAAGGCGAGAAAGGCGATACGGGCGAAGACGGCCAGGATGCTGATTTTTCCAGCTTAAAAATCGGGACTTATGAATGGGGGCCTCAATCGTTTAATGCTCTTAGTTCACACTATAGGAATTTTAACCTTACCCTTCTAATACCTAATGGCCAGGAGCTGGTTATGATCATCAACGGCATAGCCTACTTTAGAGACGATAATAGCAAGACACTTTATTACGCCGCCCCCGGGCATATCACCAGTAAGAACACAATATCATTCGGGTTAAATACGGGCACATTTGCATCACATAATATTAAAGAAAACTGGTATTATGTCATTACCTATTTATACACCGACAAGTAATTCCGCCCACGGCCTGCAGCGGCGGTTCAGCTCCCCCCGGCGCCGGCCCGCTTTTCCAGCGCCTTTTTCAGGCGGGCCGCGTTGCGGCGCGCGACCCCGACGGGCGCTTCAAGACCGTCGAACCCGGCCGCATAGCGTCCGTCCGCCTGTTTTATCACAGAGCAGAGGCGGCGCATGTTGGCAACGGCGGAGCGGTGAATCCGGCAGAACATCGATTCCGGCAGCAGGTTTTCCCACTGCTTCAGGGTCTTTCGCACCAGGGGCCGCTGCCCGTCCGCCAGATGCACGGCGGTGTAATTGCCGCCCATGGAGATCACGGCCACCACTTCGCTGACGGCAACGAACCGGCGTTCTTTGTCCGTCCGGATGAAAATCCGGTCGGTCTCGGCCGCCGGTTCCGTTGAACCGGGGTCCCGGGCCGGGGGATTCCCTTTCTGTTTCAGCCGGGCAATGGACGCGGACAGGCGCTCTTCGGTGACCGGTTTCAGCAGATAATCGAGGGCGTTGATTTCAAAAGCCCGGATGGCGAAGCGGTCGTGGGCGGTGAAAAATACAATATCGGCGGAGGCCGGGATATCCGGCACCAGGTCGAACCCCGACCCGCCCCGCAGCTGGATATCCAGAAACACCAGGTCCGGGGCCGAGGTTTCAAGGAGCTGTCTTGCCTCCCCGACACTGCCGGCCTCCCCGATGATCCGGATGTCGGGACGGCTTTTCAGCATTTCCCGCAGGTCTTCCCTGGCAAAGGGCTCGTCATCGATGATGATGGTTTTCACGGGTTTTTGCATTTTATCTTTCCTGTCTCAATCATTCAGGTTCATAGAATATCCATTGTCAGTTTTTCGGTGCCGGTTCTTCGGCAGTGCAATTTCCAGAACTACCCATCCGCAGTTCTCGGTGTGTGAAAAACCGAACCGGCCGGGATACATTTTCTCAAGGCGCTTTCTGATATTTTCAAGGCCGACCCCGGCCCCCTGCTCCGGGTTTCCCGACCCCGGCGTCACCCAGGCGCCGGTGTTGGCCGCCGTGATGACCAGACGGTTCTTCTCGAAGCGTGATGCCAGCCTGATTTTCAGTGGTTCCGGGGAGGTGATCCGCCCGTATTTGACCGCGTTTTCCACCAGCGGCTGAAGCAGAAACGCCGGTACCGGATGATCCAGCGTATCGCCGTCAAATTCCGTCTCAACCTCCATCCGGTCCCCCTGCCGGGCTTTCTCGATTTCAAGATAATGCCTTACCAGGACGGTTTCCCGCTCCAGGGGCACGAAAGATTCCATGCCGTAGGCCAGGGAAAGGCGGCAGAATTCCGAAAGGGCCGTCACCATGCCCCGTGCGGTTTCCGGGTGCCGCAGCAGGGCCCCCCGGATGGAAGCCAGGGCGTTGAACAGAAAATGCGGGTTCAGCTGGAACCGGAGCATTTCCAGGGCCGTCTGCTGGGCCTGAAGACGGGCTTCGATTTTTTTCCGGCGCTGGTCGGCCAGCGATAGTTTCAGATCCGCGTTTTCACGAAGGATCCGGCAGGCTTTTATAATATCCAGCTGAAACCGGATGCGGGCCATGAGTTCGTCAAATAAAAACGGCTTGATCAGGTAGTCGTTGGCCCCGGATTGAAATCCCAGCACCAGGTCGGTCACCGGGTTTTTCGCCGTGAGGATGATGACCGGCAGCTCGGAAAACCCGTGGTTTTTCCGCAGGGTATGCAGCACTTCATGGCCCGACATCTGCGGCATCATGATGTCCAGCAGCACCAGGTCCGGCAGGGGGCCGTCTTCAATGATCCGAAGCCCCTGCCTGCCGGAACCGGCAGTCACCACCTTCAGGCTGTGAGCGGTCAGGTGCCGGGAAACGGCCCGGAGGTTGACCGGATCGTCGTCAATGGCCAGGATTACCGCACCGGCGGCAGCGCCGTCCGAATTCAGGTCCGGGTCTGTCAGGACCGGATTTTCCCCGGCAGTTTCATTTTCCCCTGAAACCGCCTCCGGCAGGGGGCCGGCCGGAGAAGGCGTTTTTACCAGAAAAGGCGTTTTTATAAGACGGACGCTTTGCGGTGAAGGGGCCGCCGCCCCGGGGGGGGCTTCGGGGATGGAAAAGGAGAAGGATGCGCCCTTTCCGGGTGCCGATTCCGCCCAAGCGGTTCCGCCGTGCAGCTCCGCCAGGCGGCGGGTGACGGCAAGCCCCAGGCCCGTGCCGCCGAACTGGCGGGTGACGGAGCCGTCGCCCTGTTCAAACGCCTCGAAAATGCCCGCCAGGTTTTCGGCGGCAATGCCGATGCCGGTGTCGGAAACCGTAATGACCCCCAGGCCGTCTTCCCCACGCGCAGAAATGCGCACCTCGCCTTTTTCCGTAAATTTCACGGCGTTTCCCACCAGATTGTACAATATCTGCTGAAGCCGGTTTTCGTCCCCCCACACCGGCGGGAAGTCCTCTGCAATGCCGTTGATGAGCCGGACAGGCTTACCGGCCGCCAGGGTCCGGGCCACCCTCAGCACGGTGTCGGCCATGATCCGCATATCCACCGCTGTTTTCCGCAGCCGGATCTCGGCGTGGGACAGGCGGGAAAAATCGAGGATGTCGTTGATCAGGTCGGAAAGACGCCGGGCGCTTGAAATGATCACGTCCAGATCTTCCCCGATCCGGTTCGGAAGCGCCCGGCCGGCTGCGGACCGGATGGCCTCGGCCATGCCGATAATGCCGTGGAGCGGGGTGCGCAGCTCATGGGATGTATTGGCCAGGAATTCATCCTTGAGCCTGTCCATGCGGGCCAGCGTGATGTTTTTCTCTTCCAGCTCCCCGGCGTAGGCTTCCGCCAGTGTATGGGCCCTGGCGAACCGCTTGGCAAGGACCAGGGAATGGGACAGCACCAGCATCAGTATACCGAAGGGAAGCAGGGGAATGGTGTCGATGATGTGCTGATCCATGAGGATGTCGTTGACGACGAAGACCATCAGCAGGGCGATCCCCGCCAGAATAATCCGCGCGCCGGTTTCCTTTTTCATGGCCGCCCGCGCCAGCATGAACAGGCAGTAGAGCCCGAAGCACAGGCATATCCATTCGTAAAGCAGGACCGTCCCGGCCGCCAGGGTAAATGGGATGAACAGGGCGGCCAGGCTGCAGAGAGTCCCCAGGGCCAGAAAAAGCCGGGACAGCGTCCGGCTGCCCTGCCGGGGATAGAGGGAATTCAAAAACAAAAGGGTCAGCGGGCTCCCGAGAAATATGGGGATAAGCCCCGCCGCATAAGCAGCCCGCAAGGGCGGCTTGGGAATTACCTCCCAGAGGAGGAACCCGCCGTATCCGGCAAACGGCGTGTAGGCCGCCCACAGCAGGCAGATCAGGCTGAAATAAAGAACGGACCGGTCTTTCTGCCGGAACAGGAAAAGAAACAGGTGATAAATGCCCATCACCAGCAGGCTGCCCAGGCAGAGCAGTTCCATGATGCTCATCACGGCCCGTTCCCGCCGGATCTGCCGGGCCGTGCCCGCCAGAAGATTGCCGAAGGGGCCGGAGTAGTCGGTAAAATTGGCTTTCTGCACGGTAATGACGATAATGCCGTCCGAAAGAGAAAATGTCTTTTCAGCGGCGCTCCGGGTCGGCGCGGTGGAGGCCCGGTCCGTCCCCACTCTCGGGTTTTCGAACATGGGCCGGTCATCCAGCCAGATCTGATAGGCCCCTGAATAATTCCGGAAATCCAGTGTCAGCTGCCTGAGGCCGGGGGGGGAGTTTCACCTTGAGGCGGAACGTGGCATATCCGTTCGGCCCCAGCGGTTTTCCGGAAACCTCATATCCGTCCCAAGAACCGGGAGTGGTAAAATAACCGGTCATTGCCGGCGGATCGGGCCGGTTGAAATCGGCCGGGGTCAGCAGCCGGCTCCAGTAAAATTTCCACTGACCGTTCAGCCGGATGAGCTCGCTTTTCTCAAAATTCCATCCGGAAAGATCCATCACCCCTTCTGCCGCAATCGGCGGCGGGGTTCTGCCGGAGCAGCCCCAGACGGACACAAGAGATAAGACAGCGATAAGCAGATATTTCATTCTTCAGCTTGACTTTTCCCGGATTAACGCTGGTGATGAGCGGCCGGGCGCGTTACATGGTTAAAAAAAAGAGACGAATGTACCATGTTTTTCAGGCAGTTGGCAAGTCTCAGGTTGAGGCGGACGGAGGCGGATACTGCTGTCTTAAAGGTATTTTCTGTTGACGGAACTCTACCATATCAGCATCAAGGATCAAATTTTTTTCATGGCAGCCACTTTCAAATCCGCCAGCAACCCATCCAAATCCAGACCATATTTTTGCGCCATGTCCCCAATAGTTTCAAAAAGCGCATTGCAGCAAATGCATTCACCGGCAAGGGCATCATAGCGCTGAAAAACAGCCTGGGTCTCTTTCCAGCCAGCCACCGTATCCAACACTGTCATATTAGTAGTAATTCCCCCTTTCCGGGGGGTATTGTTTTCAACCATTTTATTATCACTCCTTTACCATGAAAATCTCAAAAATCTCTTTTGATTTTCATGGTTCGGGGATAGCCAAATCCGACCATCCACATTTAGTCCTTTGCCCGTTTGACGCACAAGACGGCAATATAAAAGAAAATGCATCCGATGACGGCCAGAATAAAAAGGGAAATCATGGAGGGCATATTGCCGAACGATGCGGTTCTGATGGATGTGGAGGCATGGGTCAGGGGCAGAAGAAAAATGGCTTTCTGGGCCCAGGCCGGAAAATTCTCCACCGGGAAAAAAGTTCCCCCCAGAAATGCCATGGGGGTGATCACAAAACTGGTCACAAGGGTCTGATCTGCATGGGATTTCACCAACATGGCCAGTGCCACAGCAAGGGAGGCAAACACAAAACTGTTCAGCAGGATAGTGGTCCAGAACCAGATATTGCAGGAGAGTACCACCCCGAACAAAAGCCCCAGCACCAGAATCACCATGATGGCGAGGATGGCCCTTGTCATTCCGGCCAGCACTTCACCCACCACATAGGAGATGTCACTGACAGGGGCCGCCTGGATCTCCTCAAAGATATGCCAGTAAAACCGTGCAATATTGATCTCGCTGGAAATGGCAAATGCCTGGGTCATACTGCTCATGGCCACAAGACCCGGAATGAGAAATTCCATGTAGGTGTGCCCCTCCACCATCACATGTTTTCCCATGGCATATCCAAATGCCACAAGATAGAGCAGTGGCGATACAGACCAGGAGGGTATCAGCCGTGTGAGACGCCGTCGTAATACCAGCAACTCTCTATAATAAACTGCACAAGCACCTTGTATCATTTCACCTTCTTTCCTGTCAGTGCCAGAAAGGCATCCTCCAGATTGACTCGGCGAAGGGTGAAGCTATCCTTGTGGGAGGCAATATACTCATTGGCCTCTTTCCGGTCGTTAAAATATCGGGTTTCCATGTCATCCTCCTTGAGACTGTCCAGCGCCCAGGTTCCCTGACGGCTCATCAGGTTGGCCGGTGTATCCACCACCACAATGGCGCCCTTGTCCAGAAAGGCCACACGGCCTGCAAGAAATTCTGCCTCCTCAATGTAATGGGTGGTTAGAAAAATGGTGGTGTTTTGCAGCTGGATCTTCTTGATCAGCGCCCATATCTTGCGCCGCATACCGGCATCCAACCCCACAGTAGGCTCATCCAGAAAAAGAATAGCCGGAGAGTGCAGCAATGCCCTTGCAATCATGAGCCGCCGTTTCATGCCCCCGGACAGATTTTTCACCAGGGTCTTTTTCCGGTCCCCCATCTCCACATACTCGAGGAGTTCATCGATCCTGGCAGCCCTCTGTTCCTTTTTCATACGATAGAGTCTGCCGTGGATATTCAAATTTTCAAACACGGAAAGTTCCCGGTCAAGGTTGATGGACTGGGGGACCAGCCCACACTGCCGGCGGCTCTCAATGCCACGGTCCCCCACATCAAACCCGTTGAGCTTCACCGTTCCTGACGTCCGGTTGGTCAACCCGGTCAAGATGCGTATGGTGGTTGTCTTTCCGGCCCCATTGGGCCCCAGGAACGCAAAGAGTTCTCCCCTGTCCACCTGGAGATTGACATTTTTAAGGGCATCAATGGATTTATATTTTTTACTTAAATTTTCTATTTGGATCATGAACCGTATCCTGCCGCCTTTTTCCGGTCTCTCATCATGGAAACGTCCGTCACAATATCCTGCAGCGGCTGACGTCTTACCCTGTGGGGCAGTGCCAGCGTGGCGGCCTTTTCAATATCCTTTGACTCAACTTCGATCCTGCCCTCATATGCGGCCAGGGTTTTGGCGGTCTTTAAAATAATGATGTCTCCCCTGTGACCGTCCACTCCCACATCCAGGCAATAGGAGGCAATCTCATAGAGTCTCTCCTTTTGACAAGTCACTTTTGGGTAAAGTTTTTTTGCCTGCTTGATTCGCTCCACCAGTTGCCGGGACTCCTCCTCCCAAAGGCTTGCAAATCCTTCCGGATCTTCGTCAAAATGGGTGCGTCGTTCCATAATGGCCACCCTGGCATCAAGATCGGATATTCCCAATACATTGACACAGAGCCCGAACCGGTCCAGAAGCTGGGGCCGCAGTTCCCCCTCCTCCGGATTCATGGTGCCCACAAGGGTGAATCTGGCGGGATGGGAAAAAGAGATGCCCTCCCGTTCAATGGTGTTGACCCCCATGGCTGCCGAATCAAGTAGCACATCCACCACATGGTCGTCCAGAAGATTCACCTCATCCACGTAGAGAATTCCCCGGTGAGCGGCGGCAAGGATGCCCGGCTCCACCTGTTTTTCCCCTTTTTTAAGGGCCTGTTCCATGTCCATGGTGCCCACCACCCGATCTTCGGTGGCGCCCACAGGCAGTTCGATCACCCGTATGCCCTCCATGACGATCTCAGGCCCCTGGTTACCGTCAATGCCAAGAAGTCGGTTACGGCATTCGGTGCGGACACACTCCGTGCAGACATCATGTTTGCCTTGGGGGTCATGCTGGAACGGGCAATCCTTCACCTTTTCAATCTCCGGAAGTATCCGGGCCAGTGCCCGGACGGCCGTGGACTTGGCGGTCCCCTTCTCTCCCCGGATCAAAACGCCCGAAAGGGTGGGATTGATAATATTGAGTATCAGTGCCAGTTTCATCTCTTCCTGACCCTTGATGGCCATGAATGGGTAAACCGTCTTTTTTTTCATGATAAACCTCCTTTTGCAATGTCAACCAGCTGGTTGACTTTAAGATCTTCGATTTTAAAATATTCCGCATTCAGGTTGGCGGCAAGTTTTGCAGCCAGGCCAAATGAGACAGCCCCCCGGCTTTCAGAATCCACCACAACAAATTGTATTCTATGCTCAAGGGCCATTTTCTCTGCCAGTTTCTGGGCCTCCTGAAAGGGTTTGAGTTTTCCCGTGGCTCCATTTCCCGAGCCGTTATTTTCCAGGGAGACGTTACCCCTTCCGTCGGTGATGATAATGGCAATGGGTCTTGATTCAGGTTCTCTTAACAGATGATTCCGCAGCACTTCAAACCCTTTGACAAGTCCGGATGACAAAGGTGTTTTTCCTCCCACGGGCATCTCTTCCAATAGTTTTCCTGCCAGCTCCACAGACGAGGTGGGGGGCAGGTTGACAAAGGCCTCCTCTTTTCGAAAGGTGACCATGGCCACTTTGTCCCGTTTCTGGTAGGCATCCAGCAGAAGCGACATCACGGCACCCTTGGAGGCCGCCATCCGTCCCCGGGCCCCCATGGAGGCGCTGGCATCCACCAAAAAGAGCAGAAAATTACCAATGCGCTTTTCCCGGATCTTTTCCCGGATATCATGATCCTTAAGAATGACGGCCAGGTCACTGCCGTTTTTCCGCTGGATCTGAAAAGGCGCGGCGGCCCTTAATGTGGCGTCAAAGGCTATATCATTACTGCCCCTGGGGATGGTGCTTCTCACATACCTTCCCTGCTTGGCAGCCGTTCTGGAGCGGGAGCGCTTACCGGACCCTCTTCTGTAGATCCGGTCCTTGGGGGAGGTGAACTTTTTCACCTTAAAGGTTTCTCCCACCTCAAATATTTTTTCCAGCACATCTTTTTTGTCCTGTTCCTTGTTTTCCTCCTGGGGTTCGGGTTCCGGTGCGGATTCATCTTCCTCCGGTTCCTGCTCCTCAGTCTCCTCCTCCATGCCGTTTTCATTTTGGCCCTGATCCTGTTCATCCTCGGACTCAGCGTTTTCGTCCGGTTCCGGCGGCGGTTGTTCCTGGTTTTCCTTTTCGTTCTGCTCCTGGTCCTGGTTTTCCTCGGGTTTCTGGTCGTGATCGTGGGGAGGTTCAGGTGGCGGCGGTGGCGGTGCCGCCTCCCGTTTCCGGTGTACCAGGGCAAACCCGGCCACCTGCTTTACCTCCTCCATGCCGGCTTCGGTCTTGCCATGGTATGCGGCAAGGGCTTTGGCAGCCTGTTCGATGACGAGATCGGCCCTGTGACCTGCCACATTGCTTTCCGCGCACAGTGTGGCCACAAAATTCCTTAAATTCTCAGGGAATTGCACCTCTTTTACAAGGGCGCCGGCCCTTTTGATCCGGTCGGACAGAAGCGTGTTGTCTGCCTGGTACTGCTTTGCAAAGCCTTGGGGGTCGGCATCATGAGCCTCCTTTCTCAGCATCAGAAGGATTCTCTTTTCAAGATCTTTCTCCGATGTCACCTCCACACAGAGGCCGAACCGGTCCAGAAGCTGGGGACGCAGTTCCCCCTCTTCCGGGTTCATGGTCCCCACCAGAATGAAATCCGACGCATGGGAAAAGGATATGCCCTCACGCTCTATGCGGTTTTCCCTGAAAGCGGATGCATCCAGGATGATATCAACGATGTGATCATCCAGAAGATTGACTTCATCCACATAAAGAATCCCCCTGTGGGCCCTGGCCAGCAATCCCGGCTGCAGGGCTCTGGCCCCGCTCTTGACGGCCAGGCTGAAATCAATGCCCCCTGCCACACGGTCCTCAGTGGCATTGAGCGGCAGGGTCACCACCCGGGTCCGGCGTTCAATGCAAGTTGGTCCGGTGGCACCTTCTTTTATAATTCCATGGTCTGATTTTTCCCGGCCTTCACTCAATTTTCGACAGTCATCACAAAGGCTTTCAGGATCATCCGGGTTACAGGACCATGGGCAGCCTTTGTTCACCTTGATCATGGGCAAAAGGGATGCAAGTGCTCTCACCGTGGTGGACTTGGCCGTCCCCTTTTCTCCCCGGATCAAAACCCCTCCGATGGCCGGATTAACGGCGTTCAGAATAAGGGCCAGCTTCAGCTGCTCCTGCCCGACGATGGCCGCAAAGGGATAGATATTATTATATAAAGTCATTATTTCATCTCTTTTACGATGTGATATGTTTTTATATGAAAAGGCAGCCTCCAAGGCAACCTCAGCAGAGCCGCCCCCCCGATGGGCAGTAGGAACCGGACAATTGAGCTGTCTACAGTTCCGGTCCGGGACCATTGCCCGTCGGGGGGGCGGCGGCATATTGCCATTTGGCCCCGCGTCTACGACCCATTATTCGTTGGGGCATGATTTTCTGCCATGTGGGGTATATTAACATCATGGAAGGGGGGCAGACTTTGGTCATGGCCATTAATAATTTACACATTGTTTAACCGATTCGTGCACAGGAACCTTTTCATCCAGCACGGTGACCTCCAGGGACCGGGTCAGGGGATTTTCCATGACGGCGGTATCCACTCCATAGGCGATCTTTAAATGGGCCGGGGTCAAAACCGTTTCAGGGGGACCCATGGTGAGAATTTTCTTGTCATGAAGCAGAACCAACCGGTCACAGAACCGTGCCGCCAGATTCAAATCATGGATGACCATAACTGCTGCCATTCCCTCGTCCCTTACCAGGGCGGTGGTGAGATGAAGGATTTTCATCTGGTGTTTGATATCCAGATTCGCCGTGGGTTCGTCCAGCATGAGAAGTTGCGGGGTCTGGGCAAGAGCCCTGGTAATGATCACTTCCTGGCGCTGCCCCCCGCTGAGTTCATTGATGCGTCGGTGACGCAAGCCCTGTATCCCGGTTTTTTCCATGGCCTCCTCCACACAGCGCTTGTCCGCATCACTGTCTGAAAACCTAAACTGTTGAAAGGGATAACGGCCCATGGAAACCACATCTTCCACGCTGAACAGCGGCGGCACAAACGAACTCTGGGGAACCACTGCCATGATCCTGGCCACCTCTTTTTTGGCAAAATGCCTAATCTCTTTACCGGCCAGCCACACCTCCCCTGCATCAGGGATTTTGATGCCGGTCATGAGTTTAAGAAGGGTTGTTTTACCGGCACCGTTGGGTCCGATAATCCCGTAAAACAATTTTGGGTTAATGTTAAGACAGACATTCTCAAGGATGGGAATGTCCTGGTATGAGGCTGATATGTTTAAAAGTTTGAGCATATTGTCACCACCAATTAACTGCATTTTTTCTTCGCTTGAGCAGATAAACAAAATAGGGTGCCCCAATGGCAGCGGTAATAATGCCGATGGGGATCTCGGACGGTTGGGAAACAACCCTTGAAAGGGTATCGCAACAGACCAGAAAAATGGCCCCGCACAGGGCCGAGGCCGGCAATAGAATCCGGTGGCGACTTCCAATGGCCATCCTCACCATGTGGGGCACAATGAGGCCCACAAACCCGATGATGCCGGAAACAGAAACCGCCGCACCGGTAACCAGTGCGGAAGCGATGAGCAGTATCCGCTTCACCGTCTCCACATTCATACCCAGATGAACCGCCGTCTCCTCACCGAATTGAAGGATATCCAGCTCCCGGACCATGAAGCACAACACACCTATGCCACCCAAAAGGGGCACAATAACAATTTTAACATCCATCCAGGTGGCCATGGCAAAGGAACCCATGAGCCATAACACCACATTTTGCAGATTTTCCATGGAAGCGGTGATTTTAAGAAATGAGACCACGGCATAGAGGAAAAGCCCCACGGCAATGCCGGCCAGCAGCAATGTTTCCGTAGGCACCCTGTTTCCGGTGCGGGCAATGTTATATACGACAAAGATGGTGGCAGTGGCCCCTGTAAAAGCCAAAACCGGTATGGCAAAAGGACCAAACACCCGTCCCAGTCCCAACACAATGGCAAGACAGGCCCCCACGGCAGCACCCGAAGACATCCCCAAAACATAGGGTTCTGCCATGGGATTTCGGAAAAGTCCCTGCATGGCGGACCCGGCCACGGCCAGTCCCATTCCCACAAGGATGGAAAGCACCACCCTGGGGGTTCTGATATCCAGAACAATCACCTCCGGAATTCTACCCCAGTCCTTTTCAATAAGAGTGCCGGTGAACTGATGGAGCCATATTTTAACCACCAAAAGCGGTTTGATTACCACAGGCCCGATCATCACCGCCAGGCATGCTGCAACCAGAAGTCCCGTTCCAAGAAAGCCCATTATCAAAAACCAATTTCCATGCTTCATGGTCTGAGGCCTCCTGAACAACCTGAAACCCGAAGCTGTACCGGATGTTCGGAGACGTCATCTTCCGAAATGTCAACTGCTCCGGTATGATCTGAATGGCCGGAGGTTCCGGGAAAATCTGAATCCCCAAGCACTCCGGGATGGATAAATTCGGCAAGGGTCTGGATCACCTCTGCAAACCGGATCGTGGTATGAAAGGAGTGTCCCTCTATGGTATAGACCCGGTTATTTTTCACCGCCTTAACCCCGCTGAACCCAGGCCTTTTTTTCAAGGTTGCCATGCGCTCAGCCCTCTGGCTTTCTTTCCAATAGGAGATCACGATGACATCGGGGTCACTGGCAATGACATATTCAGGGGAAAGCTCCATGTGTTGCACATCAAACTGTCCTGCCAGATTGACACCTCCGGCAAGCTCGATGAGTTCGTTGATGGCGGTTCTTGCACCATAGGTGCCGTTACGGGTACCCCACCAATAGTAGACCACCGGCCTGTCTTTAATCCGTGAAGCAATTTTTTTGCTTAAGGTGTCCACCTCGGTTCTGATTTTATGAGCCAGGGCTTCCCCCTCCTTTTCTTTGCCCAGAACGCTTCCCATCCGTTTTATCTGCTCAATGCCGAATGCCACATTTTCAACGGAAACAAAGGCGGCGTAGGGCAGGCCCCTTTTTTCAAACACAGTGGTATATTTTCCGGGGCTTTCCGACGACGCAAAGGGGATGATCAGATCCGGTGCAAGGGAGACAATTTTTTCAAAATTGGGGGCACTGAACCGTCCCACCCCCTCTTTTTCAAGAATGGACGGGTATCGTCGACAGGTTTCAGGATAGGAGGTGGCGATGGTGTCCACCACGCCCACCAGCCGGTCGCCTGCGCCCAGCTCATAAATGAGATCAACGGGAGTTCCGGACAAAAGCACAATGCGTTCCGGGGGCTTTTCCAGAACGATTTTTCTGCCAAAATCATCTTCTCCCACAATTTGACGATTTTCTGCACAATACCCTGTGTACTCCCAGGCCATGACAGATAATACCGATACAAAAAAAATAAAACCCCCGAAATTCAGCTGTCTTTCATATGTTCCCCAAAATGGGCTGCACTTTTGTTGAAGAAAATTCTGACAATTGGAAATGGCCCCCCAAAGTATGAAAAAGTATTGAAAGAGGCCTGAATTCATCATATTCATCTGTTTCACCTTTTGGGGAACAAACCCACTCCGACCACAACGACACAATTTTCCACGGGAGAAAAGGAACGCCCGGATACAACCATCATCATCCGGTGAATGAGCCGGCATCTCAAATTGCCTCCTGTATGATTTTCTTTATACCCTTCATCTTTTCACTCCAGGATTGCACCTCCTCTGTGGTCATAATATCCACGGCCCCTCCCTGGAAATCGCCTGTGACATCACCCATGCGATCTTCCAGGCAGGCTTCCGTATCCAGATAGGCCTCCTGGAGCTGCTCTAAAAGTTCGGGATCAGGTGCCCATATTTCACGGCTTTGGGCTTCAAGCAGGCGGCGGCCGATCTCTTCCATGGCCCAGGGATTCACCTTTTCAAACCATTCCTTCATTTCAGGATCCAGCATAAAGGTTTTGGCGATTTCATCGAAAATCCAGTTATCCACCTCTCCGGTGGTGGCTCCGAATCCGTACACCCGGCCGATGCGCTTGTTCAGATCACCGGCACCTTTGTATCCGTGCTGTTTCATGCCCTCAATATATTTGGGATTTAAAAGCTTGGCGCGAACCACCCGGCGAAGTTCGTCGGCAAAGCCCGTCACCGACACATTGGCCGGATCACGGGTATCTCCGTAATAGGTTTTGGGTTTTTTTCCTGAAATGGCCTTGGCGGCAACGGTCATACCGCCATAATTGCTGTAAAAACCGCAACATTTCAGAAAATCGGTTTCATCGGAAATATGTTTGTCAAAGGTGACCTGTACCTGTTTAAGGTTTTCCACAAGTTCCGGATGGGCTTTTACCCCAAAGGCATCTTTCCCGGCCCCATAGGCATACCCGTTCCAGAAGAGATAGACATCTGCCAGATCCTGCTCGGTTTTCCAGGCAGAGGCATACACCGCCAGATTGACCCCGGCCCTGTAGACACCGGGCTGGGCACAGAAAACCCTGAAGGAGAGTCGTCTGAATTCGTCCTTATTGGCAGGATCAAGCCCCTTGCGAGCCGCCTGTTCCAAGATATGCTTTCTGATGAAATTGCTCTTTTTTTCCTCATCAAGCAATGCCACGGCACACACCGCCTCATCCACATACCTCACCGCATCGGGAAAGCAGTCCCGGGTAATGCCCGACACCCGGATATTGACATCGATGCGCGGGCGACCCAGCGCCTCAATGGGGATAATGTCAAACCCGTCCACCTGGCCATTGGCCTTCCATTTGGGCCGTACCCCCAAAAGATGCAGAATTTGACAAATCTGTTCTCCGTCGGAGCGCATGATGTCCGATGCAAACCACACCATACCCACGGACTGGGGAAAGGTTCCCTCCTCCTTTTGGTAGCGTTCCAGCAAAGCCTCGGCAAGCTTGACACCCACCAGCCAGGCCGCCTTTGTGGGAATGCGGGTGGGATCCACATTGTACATATTCCGGCCGGTGGGCAGGATATCGTACCGTCCCCTGGAGATAAAGCCCGAGGGACCGGCAGGCACATGCCCCCCTGCCATGGCATTAAGGAGGGAATCAATCTCCTTTGAATCACGGATACGGCCCCCCACATTCTCCACAAAATCTGCAAATTCCCGGAATCGTTTAAAGAGATCCGGCTCCGGCAGGTGGCCGAATTCGCTGATCAGGATGACCTCGGCCTCCTCCCCGGCCAATATCCGGTTAATCATCTTCTTGGATTTTCGGTCCGCATCAAATAAAAGATCCGAATAGGGCCTGCCGCACTTTCCATATTCCCCGGGATGCGCCAGGGCATGGAAAATGTCTTCGTCCAGAAGATCAAAAACCATCCTTCGACTGTTTAAAGGATTGTTGGTGTCAAATCTTAAAATCGTGTTGATATATTCGGCAGATTCATCTCCTTCGGGAATTTGGCCAAAGGTATGCATACCCACCTGGGTCTGACTGTTTTTCACCGATGAGATCAGCTCGTGGCAACGCGCCACCAACGCACCGAAATCTTTGGGTGCAACGGCTTCCACCTCTTTTTTAAGGTTGTTGATCTCAATGGATTCCTGAATCAGATGTTGGAGTTGATGGGCCCTTGCCGGGTCCCTGTCCTTGGCCTGATGATATTGATTCAGCAGGTCTTCCAGGTCTTTCAACCCCTCATAGGTATCGGCAACGGTGAGCATGGCCTGGAGATGATTTACGGTAACCGCATAGCTGCGACGCTTGGCCACCACCCCCTCCGCCGGATTATCGGAATTATAGATATAGAGGTGAGGCAAGCGACCAATGGAAATCTCCGGCCAGCAGGCACCTGACAGGCCTGCGCCTTTGCCGGGAAGCCACTCCAGGTTTCCATGGGTACCCACATGGATGACCACATCCGCCTTGAATATCTTTTCCATGTACATGTAGGTGGCAATGTATTGATGGGGCGGGGGAATATCCGGATCATGGAGAATCTTGCACACCTGACCGTCGCACCTGGCCCCGGCGCACCCTCTTTTGGGCTGCATCATCACATTGACATTGCCAAAATTCAGTCCTGTGATCACAAGTTTTCCCCCATGGACCATGCTAGGAGGTACACCGTTCATCTCCTCCCCCGGCGGAAGTCCCCACCCTTTAATCATCTCATCCTGTGCTTTCTGGGGAAGTTCATCAAACCACTGTTGATAGATCTCATTGTCCAGCAAGGCCAGATGGCCGTTTTTGCTGATGATCTCATCCACTGTTGTCCAGCGAAACTCAGCAATGGCCTTTCGGTCCAGAATCATCTGCATCAATGCCTCCCCCGACTCCGGAATATCCTTTAATAAATATCCCCTGGCAGCCATCTCCTTCATGATCCTGACCACACTTTCGCCGGAGTCAAGCCCTGCAGCCCCTCCGATATTGGCCTCGAGTCCTGCACACTCATTCTTATGAAAGACAAAGACCACCCTTCTCTCTTCCGGTTTTTTTCTGCCAAGTTCAATAAAATTTTTTACCCGGTCCGCCAGGTAATGAACCCGCTCGGGTATGACCTCCCGGATTTCAAAGGAGGTATCGGTCTTTTCATCCACCACCTTACGGCTGGCCGCCACCATGACAGGCTCGATATTGCCTTCAAATTCCGGCATGGCAATGCCAAAACAGACCTCTTCCGTCAGTCCCTGGGGATCTTCTTGCCACTCCTCCACGGTTTTGGAATAGGAGATAAGGGGTTTAAAGACGGGGACATTGAGTTTTTTAAACAGGTCCACGCTCTGGGTAGCCACCCCGGTTTGGCTCACATCATCGCTGTTTTCACGGCCCAGAAAAAAAAAGTGCAGATTGATCAATGCATGGATAAGGGGATTGCCCTCCTGGTCAAAAAAATAGGTTTCAGCCGTTTTTACAGGGCCCAGGGAACCGGCCTCCAGGTCTGGTGTGCCATTACAAAAAACCGGCAGCACATTCACGCCTCTGTCCTGGAACGCATTGATAAATGCCTCTTCCAGGGAGGCATCCCCATTGGTAAAGCTGTGCCGGGAAAAGAGAATTCCCACGGTGCCGCCATTATCAAAGGGGTGGACCGCCGTATAATCTTCAACGGTTTCATACACCTGCAGATCAGGGGGCAGCAAAATACCCTGCCAGGGCATGGGAACGGGTTTTCTAACTTCAATGTCAGATTGCAAGAAATGGGCGGTATACTCCATAAGACGTTGATAGTTTTCTACCCCCCCTTCGGCCATATATCCATAGGCTGTGGCACAGTCCGACGGAGAAACCGTGGAAATAATCCCCCAGTTAACCGGATCATAGGAGATGGTCACGATAACCGCATTTTTATTAATCTCCTCCATTCTTGCCTTGATCTCTTCGTAAAAGGCGTCATAGGTCCAGTAGAAAAGCACTGCATCCGCCGTTTTTGCCGCACGGAAAAAAGCCTCAAGCACATCGGAGTCATTCACAATTTCCTTGTGTGAAAAGATTGTCAGCTCCAGGTGTCGGCTTTCTGCAGCCGCTTTGATAAATGCAGGCAGGTACGATCCCCACATAATGGATACTATGTTCACTTTCTTGTTTTCTGTCATGGTAAACCTCTTTGATTGTGGGCAATAGATCGGTCAAACGCATGAAAAATCAAGTTTCAATCAATTACGGAGAAGGAATTTGAAATTTCGGGCCTTCTCAAAAATTTTATGTAAATTCTCAATAATTCCGGGTACTCAGGAAACCCTTTTGTAAGTTCTCAATAACCCGGGGTTATAAAGCCTGTTGAGCCTTTAAACGCCGGGTGCCATTCAAAAGAATTCTCTGAATGCCCGGACTTATTGAGAACTTACACCCTTTTGAATAGCAAGCGACATTTAAAGGGAAAGCTGGCTTTAGCTCCCCGGGTTATTGAGAACGTACAAGTTTATTTTTTAACTACCTGATTTTAATGCGTTCGTTTGGGGGAAGACACCATGATAATTGACACAATTTTGCAATGGTGTTATCAGGAAGGTGCTCGTTCACTGGATATCCAGCGCACGACCCCTGGAAGACAGCAGACGTCTTTGGTCGGATTCACTGCTGTCTTCCAGTTCTTTACTGTTTTTTAGTTATTTGTAATTATATATATTCCCTTAAGGCAAATGCTTCTGCCATGATCGTTATGAATAAACTTGTTTTTCTTCCGGCTCATTTTTGCAACGCCAAATAAAAAAAGCCAGGAATCCCGGATATAATTTCTTACATCTGGCCTTCCTGGCTTTATTATTATAGTAATCTGACTTTTTTAAATCAATGCAATTTCGATTGCAATTTTGGGATATAGATAGCCGAAACGAATATCTCTGTCAAGCAAAAATACGCCTTGTATCAAAACAGGAAACCGCTTCCTTACGCACGTCCATACCCCCTCTTTGCTAATACTCTCTGGGTGTTTTATTCAACTCTTTTAAAGAAAAAACAGGACCATCCTTACAGACAAGTTCCTTGCCGATGTTGCAGTGTCCGCACATGCCGATACCGCACTTCATCCGGTTCTCCAGGGACATGATAATCTGATCTTCGGTATACCCAAGCTCTGTTAAGGCTGGCTGGGTGAACTTGATCATTATGGGAGGGCCGCACACAATACAATAGGTCATATCATCGGCTTTGGGCGCTTTTTCGCCTACAATACTGGGAACAAATCCTACGTTATATTTCCAATCCGGGTCCTCTGTACCGTCAACGGTTATGTGCATATTAATGTCATCTCTCTTCTCCCATGCAAAGAGTTCGTCCCGGTAGAGCAGCATGCCCGGTGATCTTGCACCGTACACCACGTCGATTTTTCCAAATTTTGATCGATTTTCGGGATCAAGCATAAAGACAATTGAGGATCGAAGTGTGGTAAAGGCGAACCCGCCCCCAATGATCACAAGATTTTTTCCCTCAAGCTGTTCCCAGGGATAACTATTGCCCAAGGGACCCCTGATGCCCATGATATCCCCCTTCTTCATGTTGTGAAGGTGGGAGGTGACAACACCCGTTCTGAACACGGTGAACTTGACAAAGCCCTTTTCTGTGGGAGAAGAGGCGATGCCAATGGGGATTTCTCCCTTCCCCGGAATCGACAGCTCGGCAAACTGGCCCGCCCGAAAGGAGAATTTTTCTTCATCTTCTTTGTTAAGAAAGACAAACCGGAATGTTTTCAGGGATCTATCCTCCGTTGCCGTCTCTATATCATCGATACGTACCGGATAGGGCATATATGGATTATCCATTGTTCCTCCAAATATTGGCATAATTGATGCGTTGATACTGGGCTCCCATCATTTAAAATTGTAAAAAATATATAATATGTGGTAATTATTTTGACAGACAAACCACATCATGTCGTATGCTGAAAATAGAGTGAGCCCAGTGCAGATGCGATTCATGCATTCTGTTTTTGCGGCTCATACGCGTTCATGCGATTGCAGACAGTGCGGATATCAATGCTAACCGGACATTTTTCCACACATCTTCCACAACCCACACACATGGTTCCATGGTCAAATTTATCCACAAAGTATTTGAACTTATGCATAAACCGCTGGCGAACCCGCTGTTTTTTTTCGGCCCGGGGGTTGTGACCGGAACCATGCTGGGTGAACAGCGGCGCCATGCAGGTATCCCAGTTGCGAAATCGGGAGGCGGTCTTGTCCCTTGTCTCGTCCTGGATGTCAAAACACCAGCAGGTGGGGCACAAAAAGGTACAAGTACCGCAGTTGAGACAGGTAAACGAGAGATCCTCCCAGAAGGGAGCCGCGTGAAGTGCCAAAAGATCCTTGCCGGCAAGTCTGTCTGTATCGACTTTTATGGTGATGGCGGCCTCGGCCTCTTTTTTCATGGATTCAATGACATTAAGCGCTGCCTCTGTATCCCCAATGGTGTCAAATCCGGCCATTGCCAGAAAGTCTTCCCCTTTTGGGGTAACTACCTTTGCAAGATAATGTTCCCCTGTATCCACAAGCAGAACATCCAGCCCCTCTTCGGCAAAGGGACCGGTTCCCATGGAGGTGGAAAAGTCCGAAGCGGCCGGCCGGTTCACGGCAAGTCCCACAAAGGTGGTGGCATCATAGGCATCGCACCAGTAGGGGTCCCGGTAATCGGTGGTATCAAAGTTGAGCTTCATCAGCTGCACGGCCCTGGCATCACAGGGCCGTATGCCGATCACTGCCCGGGGAGAATAATCTGCCGTTGCCCTTTGCATGATATGGTGATTTTCCACCGATTCGTCGAGACATGCCGTCAACAGCTTTTCCGTCTGGGGAAAGAGGATGGACTTGGGAGAGAGGGTGGTATTGGTACACGACATTTCAGGATAGAGATCCCTGTCAAGGGATTTGAAAACAGATATCTTGTTCTCTGTTACAGAACCAAAGAGGTGATAGTGGCCCCTTGCGGTATCTATGCCCCGGGTCCACTCTCTTTTATCAATTTGTATGACTTTCATATAAAACGACCCTTTATTCTTACGAATAACTGCCACGGGCAGACCGTATTGGGGATCTGGCCTGCCCGCAACAGATATCGAAACTCCAATTATTACAGATTATTGGTCGGAGTTTCTTATGAAAAAAGTAGACATCCTTTATATCACCCCAAAAGTGCTTTACACTTTTGGGAAAACGATTCCCGAAAAATGGGCTATTGCTCCAACAGGTGTAAACGGGAGAACAAAGGATGCCAAAAATTACAATTTTTTCAGATTATTTGATAAATGTGTCAGGATCATCCGGCCGAAAGGTGTCCAGCAGCGGCCTCTGATCCAGGGAAAGCCCCGCTTCCCATCCATAAATATCAACACATTCCTTCACAAGTTTTCGGGTGAAATGCCTCACCTTGATATTCATGGGACAGGCCTCCTCACAGGCACCGCAGTCCGTACATCGTCCCGCACAATGAAAGGCCCGAAGAAAATGAAATGTTTTGACATCCACGGCATCCTGGCCCTTACCCACCCACTGGGGATGGGATGCGTCCACAAAGCATACGGGACAATAGCAGAGCGGGCAGGCGTTTCGACAGGCGTAGCACCGGATGCAGTTGTTGAGCAGATTATCAAAGTGGTCCCATTTCTGCGCTGTATCCAGTGCCTCGATGGCCTCAACATCCTGGAAGGGAGACTCAATTGCCAGCTCTGTTACCGGTTCTGCGATGAGCTCGTCATAGATCACCGGGTTGCGGTGCATGCAGGTACGACAGTTGTCCCTCAGATAGTCTGTTTTATCGATGCTGAGATCACTGGTGGCGGTGGTTACCTGTAAAAAGTCTCCCTTTTCACTGAAAGAGGTGATCTCGTTCTCAAACAGCGCCATGATGCTCTCTTTATCCACCATGCCGGTGCAGGGAACACCGATGATGTAAAGCTGTTCCCTTGATATCTTGTTCTCCATGATATGGGTGACAATGTTTCTGGCATCACACCCCTTGGCGATAATTCCGATCTTTTGCTTTTGGTTGGTGAGATAACCGGTGAGATTAAGCCGGCAGTTGGCATCCCAGACAAAATCCTTTGCTTCCTGGGGTGTCCTTGCGATCCCGGGCACGCTTGTCATGGGAAGGGTTCCCTTTTTAAAACCGATGACCATGTCCACCCGCCCCTCCTTTAAAAGGGCTGCGGAGCGTTCCCGGATTTCTTTTGTATAGGTGTTCATCTGATGTCTCTCCCCTCAGCCGGTTTTTTTTACGAGTTTGTCATTGGGACCCAGCACGGATACGGCATCGGCCACTTCCTGGGCCACCCGGGCGAACTTGGTTGCTTCAGCCGAGGAGATCCATGAGAAATGAACCCTGTCACTGTCAATGCCCATGTGCTCCAGCAGCATTTTCATGAGGCCGAATTTTCGCCTGGCATAATAATTTCCCTCCAGATAATGACACTCTCCGGGATGACACCCTGATACCCAGACCCCATCGGCTCCTTCCCTGAATGCGGAGAGGATCAGTTTGGGTTCCACCCTTCCGCTGCACGGCACCCGTATGATTCGAATATCGGCGGAGTACTGCATTCTGCTCACGCCGGCAAGATCCGCCGCACCATAACTGCACCAATTGCACAAAAACGCCACAATTTTTATTTTATTTCCAGCCATATATATTTTCCTTATTGTTTCTACCCTACGCCTTGCTCTTCAACTCATAACTATCTGAAACGATTGATAGCCAAATTAAAATCAAGTGAGAGATTACAATTTTATTTTTTATAAATTCTAACACTTACAGAAATAAGTGAAATGTGGATTATACCGCCTCATTCAATGCAGATATCTGTGCAAAGAGTTGATTGAAATCAAATCCATTCAGATGAATCGCCCCGGACCGGCAGGAGGCCGTGCAAAGTCCGCACCCCTTGCAGAGCACCGGGTTGATCTCGGACTGTCCCTGGAACCTGCCCTCTTCAACCACCTTGGGTGCGGAATAGGGACAGATTTCCACGCACACCCCGCAGGAACTGCAATAGGCCGGGTCCACCTTTGCCACATTACCACTGGTATGGATGCTTTCTCGTGCCAGAAGGGTGACGGCCCTGGAGGCAGCTGCCTGGCCATGGGCAATGGCTTCATCAATGGGCTTGGGGTAATGGGCCAGGCCGCAGAGGAAAACGCCGTCCGTGGCAAATTCCGATGGACCAAGTTTGGCATGGCGCTCCACAAAAAAGCCGTCATCGTTCATGGGCACCTTGAAGAAATTGGCAAGGCGTTCATCTCTGTTGGGAACAATGGCCGTGGCCAGGGTCAGAAGATCCGCCTCAATCTGAATGGGACGCTTAAGAATGGGCTCTGTCAGGTTGATGAGAATTTTTCCATCCTCCACGCAGACTTCAGGTTTGTCATCCACTGAGTACCGAATAAAGATGATGCCCTTTTCCCGGGCCTCCTGAAAGAGATACTCCCGTTCTCCATAGGTTCTGATATCCCGGTACAGGACAAAAACAGACATCTGGGGATTTCTTCTTTTAAGTTCCAGCGCGTTGTCCATGGAGTGGGTACAGCAAACCCTGGAGCAGTAGGGTCTGTCAGACTCCCTGGAACCGACGCACTGGATGAATACCGCTGATTTAAGCGTATCAAGGGCGGGATCATTTTCCATGAATTTCCGGTCAAGATCCAGGCTTGTGATAATCCTCTCATCGGTTCCATACTTATATTCAGTGGGTTCAAGGGGCAATGCGCCTGTGGCAAGAACAGTGACACCATGTTCAATCTCTTCATGGGCCCCCTGGCAGGCAAGGGTGGAGGTAAAGCTGCCCACAAATCCTTTTACCGCCTCAAGGGTGGTATCAAGGTAGACATGGATATTTTTGTTCTCTTCAATCTCTTTGATCACACCGGCCAGTTTCTTCTGGATATCCTCCCCTTTAAAGGTACGATAGAGGTGGTTGGCCTGACCGCCAAGTTTTGCATCCCTCTCCACCACATGCACCACATATCCCTGCTCGGCAAAATTTTTGGCCGCAGCCAATCCTGACAATCCGCCCCCCACCACCATGGCAACGGGATTGATGGTGAGTTCCGACTCTGTGAGAGGCTCCATCAGCGCCACCTTGGCCACGGACATGTGCACCAGCTCCTTGGCTTTCTGGGTGGCAAGATCAGGGTTGTGCCGGTGCACCCAGGAGTCGTGGTTGCGGATATTGGTCATCTCAAAGAGATATTTGTTGAGCCCTGCATTGATGAGGGTCTCCTGGAACAGCGGTTCATGGGTTTTGGGGGTACAGGCCGCCACCACAATGCGATTCAGGTTATTTTCCCTGATAATGCGGGTCATGGTATCCTGGGTATCCTGGGAGCAGGTATAGAGATTGTCCGTTGCATACGCCACATAAGGCAGGGTGGCGGCGTAGGCACTGACGTCAGGAACGTTCACAACCCCGTTGATATTGGAACCGCATTTACAGATAAACACCCCGATGCGCGGGGGTTCTCCCGTCACATTGATCTCCGGTACCACCTCTGGTTTCCGGGTCAGGGTGTCCCTGGCCTGGCTCAGCTGAGCGCCTGCCCCGGCAGCGGCGGCCGAGGCATCCACCACACTCTGGGGAATATCCTTGGGACCCTGGAAGGCACCGCAGACAAATATACCCTTTTGCGTGGTTTCAACAGGAGTGAAGCTCCCTGTTTCGGCAAAATTGCCCGGAGTCAGTTCGACACCCAAATTATGGGCCAGGGTCATTACCTCCGAGGAGATCTCAAGACCCACGGACAGGATGATCATGTCAAAAATTTCCGTTGCCATGGCCCCGGCATCGTCCACATACCGGACCAAAAGGTCGTCGGAATTCTGTATGCTCTCCGCACTGTGCACCCGTGATCGGATCAGTCTGACACCCTGGTCCACGGCGCTGTTCAACGAGCGTTCAAAATCCTTACCATGGGTTCTCATGTCCATGTAGAAGATGGTGCACTCAAGACTATCCCCGGAATGCTCCTTGGCGATCACCGCCTCTTTCAGAGCGTACATGCAGCACACCGAAGAGCAGTATTTATGGTCGCATTGATTCAGCTCCCTGGAGCCCACACACTGGAACCAGGCGATTTTTTTGGGTTCCTTGTGGTCGGACAGGCGTGCCAGATGTCCCTGGGTGGGACCCGAGGCAGAAAGAAGCCGTTCAAACTCCAATGCCGTCATCACGTTGGGATGATTCGCATACTGATAATTGGTAAAACCCGATGGATCAAAGGCCTTAAATCCCGGGCTGAGGATCACCGCACCGGCATTGATGCGCTTGGTGGCATCGGGTTTTTGAAGATGGGTCTCAAGGGTCAATGCCCCGGCACCACAGGCCTTGACACACTCAAAGCATTCGCAGCACACCATGCAGTCAAGGCATTTATCAGCCTCATTTCGGGCCTGCTCCTCGGTGAATCCCATCTCCACCTCATCAAAGCCTTTAAGGCGCGCTTCCATGGGAAGTTTGGCCATGTTCTGCCGTTCAATGGATTTGATCTGCTCCGGGATGGGGTTGAACGCTTTCTGGGCATACTCCACGGGTTCACGGTCCGCTGCCAGATCCCTGCCGTCAATATACCGCAAAATGGAGATGGCAGCTTCATTGCCCGCAGCAACGGCATTGATGGCAATGGATGCACCGGTCTGAACGTCCCCGCCGGCAAACACCCCTTTTCTGGTGGTCTCAAAGGTGATGGGATCCACCTCGATGGTGCCCCAGCTGTTGATTGAGATAGCGGTTTCAGTGTCAATGCAGGTAAGATCGGCCTTTTGTCCGATGGCAGGGATAATGCTATCGGTGTCAATTACAAACTCACTTCCCTCCATGGGAACGGGTCTTCGGCGACCGCTCGCGTCGGGTTCCCCCAGCTCCATTTCAATACAGCGGATGCCCGTGCTTTTTCCACTCTCTTCGTCCCTGACCACCTCCACCGGAGCCACCAGAAACCGAATCTCCACCCCCTCTTCCAGGGCGTCCTCGATTTCATCGTTTCTGGCAGGCATCTCCGTCCGGGTACGACGATAAAGAATCGTAACCTTATCCGCTCCGACTCTAAGGGCGGTGCGAGCCGCATCAATGGCCACATCCCCTCCCCCGATGATCACCACCTTGCCGGACAGTTTTCCAAAGGTTCCCAGGGCCACCTCTTTAAGAAGCGTCACGCCGGAGATGACCCCGTCAAGTTCCTCGCCAGGTATACCAAGAGCCATGCCTTTGTGACACCCCATGGCAAGATAGACGGATTTAAACCCTTCCTCAAACAGGGATTCCACGGTGATGTCCCGGCCAAGGGCCGTGTCGTATCGAACCTCCACCCCAAGAACGTCGGTGATATACGAAATTTCTTTGTCAAGCACATGGGGAGGAAGTCTGTAGTCGGGGATGCCCACTTTTAACATACCGCCGCCCACGGGAAGGGCCTCAAAAATGGTGACCTTGATACCTGCCCTTGCAAGGTGGGCTGCAGCCGTAAGGCCTGCTGGCCCTGCACCCACAATGGCCACCCGCTCTTGTCTGGGTATGATTTCCGGGGGCTCAAGTTCCGTAATATCCACCTGATCAGCAATAAAGCGCTTCAGGGTGCAAATGGACACGGGGGTATCCACCTGCTGTCGCCGACACGCCTCCTCGCAGGGATGGGGACAAATTCTGCCGATGGTTCCGGGCAGAGGAAGATTTCTCAGGATGACATCCAGAGCCTCCCGATACTTCCCCTTTCTTGCCAGTGCCACATAGGCATGGGCATTGACGCTGTTGGGACAGGCATTGGTACAGGGGGAACGATCCATTTTGGTGATGGCAAAGGCCCCGGGTACTGCCTGGGCATAGGGCTTGTACGTGGCCTGTCGATTGCCCAGCCCCTGCTCAAAAACACTTGGAACAGAAACAGGGCAGACCTCGGCACACTCACCGCACCCTGTGCATTTTGCCGTGTCAATAAAGCGGGGCACCTGATCCAGGGTGATCTCAAAGTTTCCGGCCTCTCCCGTTATTCCACTGACCTGTGAAAGGGTATGAAACTCCACATTGACATGCCTGCCCACTTCAACAAGTTTGGGCGACATGATACACATGGAGCAGTCATTGGTGGGAAAGGTCTTGTCCAGCTGGGACATGGCACCGCCAATGGAAGGGGTCTTCTCCACCAGATGGACATAATATCCTGAATCTGCAAGATCCAGAGCTGCCTGAATACCCGCAATCCCTCCGCCGACCACCAGAACCGAGCCAATGGTGTTATGTTCAGCCATAAAAATTTATCCTCCTTGGAACATCAATGTGAAAATTTTCAATCTTTGACGACAAACTGTCCGGCGCATTGTTCTTTAAGCGTTATCCGAGGAAAATTTCGTCATAATGCATACGTGACGGGCTGCCACAGTGAGTTAATTATAAGGAGGGAGGTTCGATTTTATAAGCGAAAATATTATTTTTTAACGCACTAAACGCAAAAAACCTCCACCTACCAAATTGAATTTAATCATTCAACCTGTCCGCCGGGGAGGGATATAATGAAAACGCACTGTAGAATAGGGATCAGTTCATTTTATCTATAAATCCCCCACGTCCCGGATACTCAGTGCCTGCCAATCACGGGCATGCAATTTTCTACTATCTCAGTATCTTTTAGGAGAGAGATTCATTTTCATATCCACAGTCATTGTTTTTATAAGAAAGAATAGCTAAACCCAAGATTGTTTCAAGCTTTGTTGTGGGCGTGCCGGGTTCTATAAAATCCTTTGATATCAATAAGAACACTGATGTGCAAATCGTTATTATCTATTTGCTCAAAAACCGACATTAGAATTATTAATGGGGGCTCTCTATCAGTGGGATCGGTAAAGGGATTCCATATTGCAGCGGTAAATATTCGGGTTGGTAGAGCGATCCTGGGACTCACGGCTCCTTCCCACGGCAATATTCCCCCATAGATATGTCATATCTGCTTTCAGTTATGAATTATAATTATCAATTGGATTATTTGGAAAATCTGTGCAAATAAACACTAAATTCAAACGAGTTATAGCTCATATACAAGGAGGTTAAACATGGCAAAAAATTTTTTTTCCACCCGATGGGGGATCATCTGTGTGGGTGCTATCATAGGCATTTTGGCTGCGGTTTTACAAAAATTGGGAAATCCCGGCAATATGGGCATCTGTGTGGCCTGTTTTGAACGCGATATCGCTGGTGCCCTGGGTTTGCATCGTGCCGGTGTAGTTCAGTATGTTCGTCCTGAAATCATCGGTTTTATCATGGGATCACTCATCGCCGCTTATAGTTTTAAAGAGTTCAAACCACGCTGCGGATCTGCGCCTGTTGTCAGGTTTACTCTGGGAATGTTTGCCATGATCGGTGCGCTGGTATTTCTCGGATGTCCATGGCGGGCGATACTACGTCTGGCCGGTGGCGACGGCAATGCCATTGTGGGACTGCTGGGCCTGGCCTTTGGCATTTGGATTGGCGTGTTGTTTCTAAAAAACGGATATAACCTGGGGAGAACCCAATCCACCCATGCCGGTGCCGGATGGATACTTCCCCTGCTTATGCTGGGATTGCTTGCACTGGTATTGATTTATCCCCAGGTGAATGGTCAGGACAAAAGCGGCGTATTATTTTACAGTGTTAAAGGACCCGGCGCCATGCATGCCCCTCTGTTAATTGCGTTGGCCATCGGTCTTGGTATCGGTTTTCTGGCCCAAAGGAGCCGGTTCTGCACCATGGGGGCGCTGCGAGATCTTATTTTGTTTGGGCAGACGCATCTGCTGTCCGGTTTTCTGGCGCTGCTCATCTCTGCGTTGATTGTCAATGTGATCCTGGGGCAATTTAATCCGGGGTTTATCGGACAACCCGTTGCCCACACCATGCACATCTGGAATTTTACCGGCATGACCCTTGCGGGACTGGCCTTTGCCCTGGCAGGTGGATGTCCGGGACGTCAACTGTTCCTGGCTGGAGAGGGAGACGGGGATGCTGCGGTGTTTGTCCTTGGTATGATCGTGGGTGCTGGATTTGCTCATAATTTCGGTCTGGCAAGTTCTCCCAAGGGTGTGGGCCCCCACGGCATTGCCGCCGTGGTTATAGGTTTAGTTTTTTGTCTGTTCATCGGCTTTTCCATGAGAAAAACCATGGGCAAATAGTTTTTTTGTTCAAATAGGATTTTCACCGCACAGGGAACTTCGCCGCAATTAATCTACCCGTTGCTACGAAGATGGCAAAGCATCAACGGCCAATGCACATTGGTGGTGGACAGATTATTTTTGGGAAAGCCCCTGGGTGTAAACCAGCAAATAGAAAATATCAAAATTTAAGAGGGAATAAATATGAGTGTCACTGTCGATGCAAGGGGACTGTCCTGCCCCCAACCTGTGTTAATGACCCTGGATGAAATTAAATCCGGCAAAGATAATGAAATAATGGTATTGGTGGATAATGAAGCCTCCAGAGAAAATGTGATCCGTGCGGCTGAAAGTCAAAAATGTCGTATCGGAAATATTCAGCAGAATGGCGATGATTACACCATTCCCATCACCAAGGGGTAAATTGTCATTGCTCAGGTTTAACTTTAATTTTCTAAAGAAAAAAAAGGTGCCTCCGGCCAAAAAAGCCCAGGAAGATCTGGGGATTCTTGTGTTTGAAAACACCAGTGAAGTGATCCAGGCGGAGAATTTTCTTAAATCCCGGGGATGGCATATCCAAGTAAAGGGACCACCACCCGGTATTCAAAGTGGTTGTGACCTGGTCATCGTGTTTCCTTTGATGGAAAAATTGATCATTATGCGTCAGCTCACCGAAGCCGGGCTTCCTCCCATTGAGATGGTGCCGGTGACCGATCCACTGCTGAAGCCGGTGGAACTTTTTCAGATCAAGGATTTTGGCGATTTTCTTATGGTCAGGGCTGCAAACATGAAACTGACGGTGGATAAAAAAACCGGGTATATTGTGAATATATCCGGTGGGGGGTGTCCTGATGTCCCATATCTGGCATGCGAAATGGTGGGAAAACACCTGACCGAGGCCCCCCGGCCCGGAAAAATCGGTCATACCCTGTGTGGCTATGCCCTGGAACTTGCCTATCAGGAGATGCTTAAACAATGCTGCTTGCCGTAGTCGGAACCGTTCCGGATAAAGGATTTCCATTGACCGTTGGCCCAATGACCCTGGTGGATGATACCATACGTATTAACGGTGAAAGCATTCCTGTGAACCGGGGAACACCCGCCCTTATCGGGGCAGCTATCAAAGCAGGAGAGGTGCTGGGCGTGGACGATATCCACGGCTTTCTGGCAGGGGACATCGGGCTTGGCCATGGCAGCCGGGAACTTTATCGACATCTGACAGAACACTTGCCCAAAATGGAAATAGAAACACTTGTCTTTCATTATCTCCAGCCGGATGTGGACTGGCACAACAAAATCCTTTTTGCAGTGGATGCCATGGAAAAAAGACCGGTATTGATTGCCGATGCCGGATTCATGTATGCTGCAAAAATGAGTGGACAGGCCCAATGTTATGACCTGTTTACCCCGGATGTGGGTGAGCTGGCCTTTCTTGCGGATGAGATCGCTCCCCATCCGTTTTACACCCGGGGATTTATTCTCCACGAGGATAACCAGGTACCGGATCTCATCCGCCGTGCATATGCTCATGCCAATACCGCCGACTACCTTCTGGTCAAAGGCTGCGTGGATTACGTGGCCCAGGATGGACAAATCGTCACCTCCGTACACCAACCAGTTGCCGAAGCCATGGAAGCCATGGGGGGCACCGGCGACACCCTCACCGGTATTGTTGCAGCCCTTGTTGCATCGGGTATGACTATCCCCAAAGCCGGGGAGATCGCCGCCGAAACCAATCGCTTGGCGGGATTTTTTGCCCATCCCACCCCCGCCACCCAGGTAATAGAAATCATCCGCCAAATTCCCAAGGCCTTGGCAAAGGTGTTAAATTCCCCCTGCATATGAAGGCTAAGGATGCCGGGGAATAGATAAATTCGGCATCCTCCATAACACTCAAAATACGTTACACTTTTTATGCTTGACCACAACCTGGCCACCCTGGCGAAAGCCCATGATGAGTGTCGAAGTTATGATCAAGCCCGACAGGAAGAATCGTCTTTCAATAT
Source organism: Desulfocicer niacini (assembly GCF_054657595.1). Lineage (NCBI taxonomy): Bacteria > Pseudomonadati > Thermodesulfobacteriota > Desulfobacteria > Desulfobacterales > Desulfobacteraceae > Desulfocicer > Desulfocicer niacini. Next base: position 15,365 of record NZ_BAAHYK010000045.1, on the reverse strand, counting down.
CTGAGGGTCAACTCCGCAAAAAATGTCCGACCATCGCTCTTGTAATACTCGTAATATCCCTCATCAAAAATATTATCCACGGAGAGAGCCAGCTCCATATATTTCCATGGTGTCAACACCACCTTGGCATCCACAAACAGGGCCGACTCATAGGTACCGTACACTCCGTCTATGGTGCCCTCCTCAATCTTTCTGTAATACCGGCTCACAACACTGCCCTTAAACCATTCATGCTGGGTGTCCAGCCCCACATTCCAGGCAACCTTGGGAATACCGTCTATCTGCTTGTTCTCAGTGTCAGGATCTGTGGGGTTATCGGTTATCTGGGCATCTGTATAGGAGATATTTCCCCACACAGAGAGCCAGTCCGTCACCTTCTGGGATGCCTCAAACTCCAGTCCATAGGTTCTTGCCGTTCCGGCATTGTCACGGGTCTTGGTTGACCCTTCAACGCGATAGTAGATCAAATCTTCGATATCGTTACGATATCCGGTGAGGGAGACCCGTGTTTTTTTATCAAAAAAGTACTGATCAACGCCCAGCTCATAGGTCCATGCGGTCTCAGGCTCCAGGTCCGGCTCACTCTGGTAGGTTGTCGAGCCCGACTGCCAGCTTCGATAAAGCTCATAAAGTGTTGGGGCGCGGAAGGCATGCCCAATGGAGGCTTTACAAGTGGTATTGGCAAGGGGTTTCCATACTGCGGCGATCTTGGGACTTATGGCCGATTCCGTGTTGCTGTCATACTCTGTTTCCGATCCCGGAATACCTGAAGCACCGTCATAGACCTTCCAGGTGTCGTATCGAATTCCCATGTAAATGCTCAAGGGCTCCACCACCTGCCATTCGTCCTGGGCAAACAGGCCCCATGTCTTGGAATTTCCTCCTGAATAAAAGGTACTCTCACCCCTGCCGGAAAAACTCCTAAAGAAAGGTACACTGTAGTCATCGGTGTCGGAGGAATCGGTTCGATATGAGCTCCCCAGCGTTAAAAGATGGGCGTCTCCCAGGGGAAGCGTTCCACTCAATTCGGTGAACCAGCACTCGTTTTCAGTAACTTTAAGCGAACCTGTCGAGGTATCATAGTCAGCCAATCCACTTCCAGTTTCCAGCGTATAGCGATCATCGGACTGCACGGTTCCAACCTGGGCCTGTAGTTCCACCGGGCCAACAAATTCCTTGCAGGACAGCGTGTAGGTGTCAGTTTCATTTTCACCGATTCCCGTGTAGCTGATAAAATCATTGGGTTGAAACCGGGCACGCTGATCCGTCCCGGCCACGGCATAGGTGGTGGTGTCCCCAAAGGTTCCCATGTAGGTGTTGGGCGCTCCGTAATAATACTCATGCTTGGCGGAAACGGCAGTAAACGAGAGGGTACCCGTATCGGAAAAATCAAGGCTTGCCTTTCCATCAATACTGCTGCGCTCCCCTCCGTTGTCGCCTTTATCTCCCACCACCCATTTGGTGGTGTTACCACTTGCAGTTTTCATGGCGTAACCGCCGGAGACGTTACCATCCCCCGAAGAGGTGGATCTAAGAACGGGGGTGGTTACATATCCATCTGTACTCTCCTTTTCATACCCAAGCCGGAGACTCAATCGATCCCCAAAACGGTTACCAACGTTGAACCGATAACGCTTGGTGTTGTTGCTGCCGTACCCCCCACTGGCCTCAAGTTCCAGTTTGTCCGGATCCCGGGTGATGATATTGATAACCCCGCCCATGGCGTTACCCCCATAAAGGGCAGAGCCTCCACCCCGGACCACCTCAATGCGCTCGATATTGCTCACCGGCAGGGTTCCCCATTCAACGCCGCCTGTATAGGCATCGTTAAGGGGCTGACCATCCAGGAGGATCAATGTATACTGATCCCCTTGAAATCCTCTCATGGACATTGACGGCGTGGCATCCATAAGCCCTTTTGACCTTTTTACAAACAGTCCCGGAAGGGTGTTAAGGGCATCATCCACTGTTTGGATGTTTTGCTTTGTAAGCTCCTCCCGGTTGATAACCGTGACGTTGCCTGGGGCATCTTCGACCTTTTTGTCGGTCTTTGTGGCAGTTACCAATATTGTATCCAGCCGAATGGGCTCCTCTACTGCCTGGACCTCTGTCATACCCAACAAGGTACTTGCAAGGCTCATTACAACAAAACTAATTAGCATTTTCAAACGCACTCTGATCATTACATATCCTTTCTGTAAAGAAGGTTTAACATAACTCGATAATCCAGTTTCTTTACCTGTAGTCCAAACAACCCGGCTCAGCCTTAAAAGCCTGAAATAAAATTTCAAATGTTATTTAAAACAACAAGCCTATGAATGAGCTCTTAGGTATGGTTTTCTAAGATTCTTTGACAAAAAATCAATTGTTTGATTTTAAAAAAGCAAAAAAAAACCACGAGATTTTCTCACTTTCGTGAGCATAAACCTTCGTGGTTTTTTTTGATAATTCCCACTATAATTCAGCAGGACATCTTATTTTTTTAAAACTGGAATTCAACCATGAACAGCTTCAGCTGTAATTTATTCAATTGTTTTTACTTGATGGATTATAAATAGTCAATCTTTTATATTTGATGATTTATTTTTTTTATTGCCTCATGTTTAATCCCATGCCCTTTTGCATAATTGCAATAAATTCTCAATAAGTCCGGGCACTCAGGACATCCTTTTTAATAGCACCATTTCCCAGAATGAACAGGTTACCAGAATCACCATCAGGGACAATTTCGGCAGGATTGTCAGTGCCTATGCCTCAAAGCAATACGATTATCCCAGAAATCCTGTTTCGTGGAAAGCCGTAGCTCGATGACCTCCAAGGAAGGAACCCCTTTGAACACACCATAGCGGTGGGGGGAAAGTCCCGGGCGATCAGGGCATTGGTTTCCACGGTGGAGTATCCACCTGCATGGTAAACCACCGGTTACGGCCCGTAATATTGAATCAATACATTTCCATTTTTTTTGCCAGGTTTTTCTCAATAATATTCATAAAATCATCAGTGCTCATATAATGGCTGCTGTTTAAATCCTTGCCATGAATGCACAAAGCCAGATCTTTGGTCATATCCCCCTGTTCAATGGTCTCGATACAGACATTTTCAAGGGTGGTGCAAAAATTAATCAATTCCATGTTTTGATCCAGTTTTCCCCGGAAGGCAAGTCCCCTTGTCCATGCAAAAATAGATGCAATGGGATTGGTGGATGTGGCATTACCCTTCTGGTGTTCTCTGTAATGCCGGGTGACTGTTCCGTGGGCAGCCTCGGCCTCCATGGTCTTTCCATCGGGTGTAATCAATGTGGATGTCATCAGCCCCAGTGAACCAAATCCCTGGGCCAGAATATCTGACTGAACATCGCCGTCATAATTTTTACAGGCCCAGACAAACGCCCCCTCCCATTTAAGGGCAGCGGCCACCATATCATCAATCAAACGGTGCTCATATGTAATACACAGTGCATCCATCCGGCTTTTGTAGTGTTCCTTGTAAACCTGCTCAAAAATATCTTTAAACCGACCGTCATATCGTTTAAGGATGGTATTTTTTGTGGAGAGATATAATGGCCATTTTTTATTGATGGCCTGGTTAAAGCAGGCATGGGCAAACCCATATATGGATTCGTCCGTATTGTACATACCCATGGCCACACCACCGCCTTCAAAATCAAAAATGTCATAGGCTTCGGGCTCACTACCGTCCTCGGGGGTGAAGACCATTTGGAGCCTTCCCCTTTTTTTAACCACAAAATCCGTTGCCCTGTACTGGTCCCCAAACGCATGGCGACCGATACAGATGGGATATTTCCAGGTGCTGACAAGCCTTGGAATATTTTTTGCGATAATGGGTTCTCTAAAAACCGTTCCTCCGAGAATATTTCTGATGGTTCCATTGGGGGACCTGTACATTTTTTTGAGATTGAACTCATTCACCCGGGCTTCATCCGGTGTAATGGTTGCGCATTTAATCCCAACTCCCGTTCTTCTTATGGCATTTGAGGCATCAACCGTAACTTGGTCATCGGTGTTATCTCTGTTTTCCATACCCAGATCATAATAAAGGGTATTCAATTCCAGATAGGGAAAAATCAATTTCTCCTTAATTTTCTGCCAGATAATGCGGGTCATTTCATCCCCGTCCAAATCCACCACAGGGTTCTTTACAGCTATTTTTTTCATTTTTTGTCCTTGCTTAAAATGCAGGAAAGGCGTTAAGATCTACGCTCATCATTTTTATGAACAACAGGTAATATACTCCGGAAAGGACAAAGCTGCTGATCACCAGCTTTGCAATGGATTCTTTGCCGTTGCATGCCACCATGATAACCATTATGCTTAAGGCCCCACCAATGAGATAGCCCAGAAAAATGACGAGATAGGTCAAAGCAAAAAGTCCCGCAGATATCAATAAAATATTTAACAACACTTGATAATCCAGACTCTCAATGGTCTGTCCTCTCAAAGTGTTGATGCACCACAGCAAACTCAAAAAGGTAAATATAATACCGGTTACATAGGGAAAGGTTGTTGCATTGGGATGTGAAGGGTTAAACGACTCCACCTGCCCTGGAATAATTGAAACCAAATAGTAAATCCCGACGGCAAAAAACAAAAGTGATGTTGTCATTTCAATAGATGAAATTTTTTTAACGGACATTTTTGTTCCCCAAAATTTTATTTTTTCAATTTACCAAGCTCTGTAAGGACCTTTTTCACAGATTGACTGTTATTTTTAAGAAAAATTTCCAGTTCTGGACCAGCCAGATCCGATTTTATGAAGTGCCAGGCTTTTTGGGCCTTTAAATATTCAGTGCTTTCCATTCCTTTGCGAAATGCTTCCACAAGTTTTTGTCGGATAGGCTCGGGAAGTCCCTTGGGGCCGACGATCATATATGGGGTCTCGCCAATGGGAAGATCGTATCCTTTTTCCTGTAATGTGGGCACATCCGGTAAAAGTCGAGAGCTGCCAAAGTCGAGCAGCAGCCTTGCCCTGCCAGCTTCCACATGGACGATGCTGCTGCCGCTGCCAGCATATCCATCAATTTTTTTTCCCAGCAGAAGTTTCATGGCTGCCGCACCACCTTTGGTTGGCAGGCCATTCCATTTCAACTGTTCCTGGCGGCCTATATGCTCCATGATCAATTGCGCCACCCCCATGCTGCCCGATGTGGCATAGGTGACACGTCCGGGGTTTTGTCGTACATTTTCCAAAAACTCATCCCATGTTGCGGCAGGATTCTCCGCATTGACAACAAATCCGCCAGCAGGTCCGGCATAGGCATAAATAAAGGTGAGATCATTGAAAGAATCATAGGGCAGTTTATAGACAAAGGGGGCATTGGTGATGGTGGTGGATTTTATAATACCAATGGTATATCCATCCGGTTTTGCCTTGGATACGGTACCGGCACAAATGGTGGCTGTTGCACCGGCTTTCTCCTTCATTACAATGGTTTCTCCCAGAACTTCCATGGCTCCTTTGATAAGGGCATTAAAAGAAATATAACAGGCTCCCCCGGTTTTGTACCCATAATATGCGGTGATGGGTTTTTCCGGATATTCGGCAAAACCCATTGCCGGAAAAATAAGCGTCAGGGAAAAAATTAAGGCCACAGATGTCTTCCATACTCTTGCATTCATTTTTTTCATTGTTTATCCTTTTTTATTAAAGGGGAATGGGTTGAAAATTGCCATTATTTTAACATTTGCTTAATCGGTCGATACAGAAGAATAACAAGGCAGCAAATCCAAAAAGCACTTGCAAGTGGGCTTGTAAAAAACGCAAAAACATCGTTGCCGGACATGATCAGTCCTTGGCGAAAAGACCTTTCAAGGATGGGCTCCAGGATAAATGCGATGAGAATCGGTCCCTGGGGAATGTGAAATTGCCTTAAAATCGAAGAAAAAAGACCCGCCACAAGCATTGTTATTACAGCAAACATACTGTTTCCAACGGCATAGGATCCCGTCAGGCACAGCAGGAAAATCCCGCCGAATAATACCCCTCTGTCCACTTTATAGATGAGCTTAGAAGCATATTTGATAAAAAATAGCCCCACTGGATAAAGCAGAATTGCCCCAATTACAAGGCTGATGAAAAGGGCATAAACCGCCGGTCCATGTTCGATGAAAATACGAGGACTTGGGACAATGTCATGCATCATTAAACTACCATACAATACCGCCGCAGTTGAACTTCCGGGAATCCCCAGGGTCAACAGGGGGATTAAGGCGGGGCCGCAGGTACCATTATTTCCCGTTTCACAGGCGATGACACCTTCAATACTTCCATTGCCGAACGCTTCCGGTTTTTTGGAAGATCTCTTTGCCAGTGCATAGCAGGTAAAGGCAGCGGCGGTTGAACCAAGGCCCGGCATGGCACCAATACCGCCGCCGATGATGGCAGATTTTAACGTTAATTTCCAATGTTGACAAAATTCTCTGAGAGTCATCCCTTCGCTTTGGGAAACATCCATGGTGATCTCTTCCTTATTCCCATTGTTTTTTTTCCGTCGCTGGCTTTCCATGATACCGCCAATGACTTCGGGGATGGCAAAAAGTCCCACCAGAAAAGGGATCAACGAAATACCTTCATTTAATTCAAAAAAATTAAAAACAAACCGGCTGGATCCTTCCATGGGATCCACCCCGATCATGGCCACCAGGGAGCCGATGCATGCGGCCAGAAAGCCTTTGGTCCAATTTTTTTCAAGCGAAATAATAATAACCGCAAAGGCAAAAACAATCAGAGGTACCATTTCAACTGGGCCGATTTTTAATGCCATGGATGCCACAACGGGTGCGGCACATACCAAAAGTGCAGTGCCAACCATATCTCCGGAAATGGATGCATAAAGAGAGGCACTCAGTGCTTTTTTTGCCTTTCCCTGTTTGACCATGGGGTATCCGTCCAATAGGGTCGCTGCAGCTTCAGGCGTGCCTGGTGTTGCAATGAGTATGGCACTGATGGATCCACCGTAAACACCGCCTTTGTAAACACCAAGAAGAAATGCGATTCCCGTAATAGCAGGCATTCCTATGGTAAACGGTGTTGCAAGGGCAATGGCCATTGAAGGCGAAAGTCCCGGTAAGCAACCGATGATGACTCCTATGCAAAGCCCGATAGCAATGGCTAATAAATTGTTCCAGGCCATGATATTAGCAAATCCCATTAGCAGATCTTCCACAACATTTCTCCTTTTGAAAATTTCGGTTGTACGAAGGACTTTTCCCCTACTGGTTACGGCTTAATTCCCTTCGACTTGAAACTGAAAAGCAGTTTACCTCACACCTCTCGTTTCCAAATTTTTTGGAATTCAATATGCAAACAACATACCATTATATCGGCATTTTTATCTCCAATGCCTTCATGCGTCTCCAAAGAGTCGCTCGGCTGATCCCTAAAATTTTAGCAGCATTTCCCCGGTTAAAGCACGATTGCTGTAGTGCCTCAATGATAGATGCCGTTTCTGGATCTTCCCTTGGTGATAACCTTATTGCGGGGACTGCGGGGGCCGCAACGGAAATAACTGAGGCAGATGGATATGAAGAGACAGGTTCATCCTCGACGATCTGCATCAGTTCATCAATCAGGCTGTTAAAGGCCTCTTCAGGATGAATAAATCGAAGGTTCAAAATCAACCTCTCTGCAAAATGCCTCAATTGCCTGATGTTGCCAGGCCACTCATAACAGGTCAGCCGATTTAAATGACTGTCTGCAATGTTCACAGGCGGGGTATTGTGTTTTTTGCTATAGTGATGAATGAAATGGTTCAGTAACAGGGGAATGTCATCCTTACGCTGTTTTAATGGCGGAATGGAAATCTGTAACACATTCAGGCGAAAAAACAGATCTTTACGAAATTGTTTAACCTGCACCAGCGACCATAAATCCGTGCCTGCAGCGGCAATCACCCGAACATCCACGGGAATTTTTTTGTCTGCGGAGATGCGCATAACCTCCTTTTCCTGCAGAACCCGCAAAAGGCGCTTTTGGACCTCCAGATTTGTGGAGTCTATCTCATCAAGAAAAATGGTGCCATGGTGGGCAATTTCAAAAAGGCCGGGTTTTCCCCCTTTTTTTGATCCGGTAAAAGCGCCCTCGTCATACCCAAACAGCTCGCTTTCCAACAGCTGTTCCGGCAATGCACCACAGTTAACCGACACAAAGGGCCTGTCCTGTCTGCCACTTAAATTGTGAAGGCTCTGGGCGATCAATTCCTTGCCGGTGCCCGTGGAACCCATGATCAATACAGAGGAATGGGTGTCTGCAAATTGTTCGGTAAGTTTTACCACATTGGACATTTGAGGGCTCTGGTAAATAATATCCTGAATGGTGTATGTGGCGGTAAATCCCCGGGCAAGGGATCTTCTGACGGTATTTTCAGCTTTCATCACCTGATCTATCTCCCTTAAGCTGATAACCGCGCCAATGTTCCTTGCTCCCATCAAAATGGGAACAAGGTTGAAAAGATAGGTAAACCCATGGAGTTTGATGACTTTGTTGGTAATTTGTGCTTTTTTTCTGATCCCTCCGGCGATGTACTGATTGGGGAGCATTTTTGTGATGGGCTTTCCAATGTGATCGTGGGAAAAATTAAGCAGGGTGCAGGCGGCATGGTTGATTGACGAAACCTGCCCCGCGTCATTGACGGCAATGATGGCATCGGACGCAGCATCCATGATGGCTCGATATTCGTTGGTCATGGCCCGTTCTTTTCTTGCTGACATGGCTACGGATCTGGCGCTTTCCATGGTCTCGTCAATCTCATTTTCCAATGTAATTAATTCGCAATAATGAAGATTTGTCCCCATGGATGCCTGCATGGTAGCCTTCCCTCCCACAACCACATCAAATCCGTCACGGTCTGCTTTTTTCACTATAAGATTAAGGCTTCCTTCATCGAAATAAACTTCTTGTTTTATTTTTATTTCAAGGAATTGTTGAAAAAAATCAAGCCGTTGTATCTCTTTTCCGTATGAGGGAAGAAAAATTCTTTTCCCCATTTTTGAGGCGTTTTGAATACTGATTAAAAGGCTCATGGTGGATGTGGGAAAGGATAAAACGGGAATATTTAAATTGGCTCGCAACATGCTGGCGGTTCCCCGTCGGCCAATAATCACTTCAACCCCCTGTTTTTCAAGGAGTTTGCCTACTTCAATGGCATTTTCAAGACATTTGTCGACCATGGTGATGCTAATATTTTCCAACGCATAAAATTTTTCAAGTCCGGATTTCATTGATTCACTTAATAAAAATACGGCAATTGATATGGGTTTATTCTGCATTTGACCTCCCGTTGTTTAACCGTTGAAACATTATGTTTCACAAGTAATACATAATGTCAAATACAATGAAACAATATTTTTCAACCGTAGTCGTGTCTCCCCTTAGCTCAAAAAAGCGGTCCTGAATATTTAAAAAAAAACACCACAGCCCCTGTCTGAGCCCTCTCCCACATATCTCAAAATAAAACAAAGTTCATCCTCCAGAGAGACTTTTAATTTTGTTTGGCAGTGGCATGCTTTATGAATTTAGCCGAAACCGTAATCTCGAGAACAGATAATTGAACATATTCTGGAGTGAGGCTTTCTTTCTGGAATAAACTAAAAACACAACTAACCCATACTGTATGATTGTTATGCAGATTACAGGTAGATTGGAGAAATCAAATGAGCTGTGCCCATGAAAGACAGACACCTTTCCCCGGCTCCGTGGATGTTGTTGTGATCGGCGGAGGCAATGCAGCACTCTGTGCGGCAATATCTGCACGGCGCAAAGGTGCTCAAGTACTGATTATCGAAAGCTCTCCCATGCATTTTAGAGGGGGAAACAGCAGGCATACAAGAAACGTAAGGTATATGCACGAAAAGGCCAATGACCATCTCACCGGACCGTACCCGGAAGAGGAGTTCTGGGGGGATCTTCTCCAGGTGACCGGTGGAGAAACCGATGAAGAACTGGCTCGCCTCACCATACAGCAGTCCAATAATCTTGGTGAATGGATGATCGACAATGGATGTCGTTTTCAACCCTCCATGCGCGGCACCCTGCAATTGTCCAGAACCAATGCCTTTTTCCTGGGCGGCGGGAAGGCACTCGTAAACGCCTATTATGCAACGGCCAACGACCTTGGCATAACCATCCTATACTCAGCGGAAGCCACAGATTTAAAGATTAAAGACGGCAAATTTAACTCCGTTGTTTTTCAATACAACGGCAGTACCCACGAGGTAACGGGCAAAAGTATTGTTGTGGCATCGGGTGGTTTCCAGGCCAATCTTGCCTGGCTGGAAAAATATTGGGGAAGCCCGGCTAAAAATTTCATCGTCCGGGGAACCCCCTATGACAAAGGGAAAATGCTAAAAGTACTTCTGGACAATGGGGTCCAGGCCGTTGGTGATCCCACACAATGCCATGCCGTGGCCATTGATGCCAGGGCACCAAAGTACGATGGTGGCATTGTCACCCGTCTGGATTGCGTTTCGTTTGGGGTGGTGGTCAACAAAGATGCCCAACGGTTTTACGACGAAGGGGAGAATTTCTGGCCCAAGCGGTATGCCATCTGGGGACGATTGGTTGCCCACCAGCCGGATCAGATTGCCTATGCCATCATTGATGCAAAATCCATTAACCTTTTCATGCCGTCTGTGTTCCCGCCCCTGGAGGCATCTTCCATTGAAGGGTTGGCTGAAAAACTGAAACTGGATTCCAAACAACTTCAACAGACCATAACCACGTTCAATGACGCTGTTAAGCCGGGAACCTTTGACCCAAGTGTACTGGATAATTGCTCCACCGAAGGCCTTGAACCAGTGAAAAGCCATTGGGCTCGCCCCATTGATACCCCTCCCTATTATGCCTATCCATTGCGTCCCGGCATTACCTTTACCTATCTAGGGGTCAAGGTGAACAAACAGGCCAGGGTTGTCATGGAAAACGGTAAAGCGTCTGACAATATTTTTGCCGCTGGCGAAATCATGTCAGGCAATATCCTCGGGAAAGGATATATGGCCGGTTTTGGACTTACCATCGGTAGTGTATTTGGACGTATTGCCGGAAAGGAGGCAGCGAATTATGCCCTCAACTGATCTTATCAATGAAGCACAACGTGTTATGCGAATCTGTAATGCCTGTCGGTATTGTGAAGGCTTTTGTGCAGTCTTTCCAGCCATGGAACTGCGACGCACCTTTACCAACCAGGACATGAAATATATGGCAAATCTGTGCCACAACTGTCGGGACTGTTATTATGCCTGTCAATATGCACCACCCCATGAATTTGAACTCAATTTCCCCAAAACCATGGCGGCGTTACGGTTTGAAACATACAAGGAGTTTGCGGGTCCCAAGGTTCCCCGGCACATTTTTAATAATAACGGGTCATGGGTCGGTTTTATTTCCATTGTCAGCATTATTTTTATGCTCCTGTGCGTTATGCTCATTAAGGGCCCCGCTGTTTTGACCACTCCATTCACCGGGGCCAATTCATTTTACGCCATTTTTCCCTATGCCGGCATGGTAACTCTTTTTCTGGCGGTACTGCTCTTTTCGTGTAATGCCTTTGTTAAGGAGATTAAAGTATTCTGCCGGGAAACGGGCATGTCAACCAGGGAGTTATACTCCCCCGGTGCCCATTTCCGGGCAATTAAAGATACCCTGCGGCTCAGGTACCTTGACGGGGGGGGAGACGGTTGCAACTATCCCGACGATCGTTTTCGAAAGGATCGTAAGTGGTGGCATCACATGGTCTTTTACGGATTTTTGCTTTGTCTGGCCTCCACAACCATTGCCGCATTCAAAGACCATTTTCTGCACATCCCGGCACCCTATCCGGTTTTGAGTCTTCCGGTTATATTGGGCATTGTCGGGGGGATCTCCATGGTGATGGGAACGGCCGGCCTCTATTATCTTAAAAAACAGATGGATCAGGACCCGGCCGAGCCCGCAGTTCAGGGCATGGACAGCAGCTTTATCCTGCTGTTGTTTTTCACGGCTCTATCCGGACTTGTTCTATTGGCTTTAAGGGAAACCGCGTTTATGGGAGGGACACTGATCATTCATCTGGCCCTTGTGCTGGCCCTGTTTGTCACCATGCCATTCGGTAAATTTGTCCATGGCATCTATCGATATCTGGCCCTTGTGAAAAATGCCGTTGAACAGTCCGATGATGCACACAAAGCGTAAAACATTATGACCCGGCCGTTTGATAAAAGGGGAATTCATGGAAAAAGGTAAAATGTTTAAACAGATGATCAACAAAGGGTGGTGCAAGGGGTGTGGCATCTGCATTCACTTCTGTCCGAAAAAAGTACTTTCCTTTGACAAAGATGAAAAGGCGACACCCACATCTCCTGAAGCGTGCATCGGGTGTCGTCTGTGTGAAATCAGATGTCCTGATCTGGCAATACAGATAATAACGGAGGCGTGAGAAGATGAGCGGCAGCATTGAAAAGTTTATTCAAGGCAACGAAGCCTGTGTGGAAGGAGCGCTCTATGCCGGGCTTGATTTTTTTGCCGGATATCCCATAACTCCCTCCACTGAAATTGCCGAAACCCTTGCTATGCGGCTTCCCCTGCAGGGTGGTAAATTTATACAGATGGAGGATGAAATTGCATCCATGGCAGCCATACTCGGAGCCTCTTTGACCGGATGTAAGGCCATGACGGCAACCTCCGGTCCGGGATTCTCTTTAAAACAGGAATGCCTGGGATATGCCTGCATGGCGGAAATTCCCTGCGTGGTGGTCAATGTGCAGCGGGGGGGGCCCTCCACGGGAAATCCCACCCATGTAAGCCAGGGAGATGTCAATCAGGCCAGATGGGGAACCCATGGGGATCATTCCATGGTGGCCCTGACGGCATCCTGCCATAAAGATATTTTTGAAATGACCATCAAGGCATTTAATATTGCAGAGACATATCGTACCCCTGTAATTTTGCTGTTGGATGAAGTGATCGGACATATGAGAGAAAAATTGATCATTCCCCCCGACGATGAAATCCCCGTTACCCAGCGATTGAGAACCTCAGTGGGTAAGGATGTGGATTATCATCCCTATTTCCCAAGGGAAGATGGTCGTCTTCCCATGTCTGATTTTGGGGGCACCCATCGATTCAATGTGACAGGTCTCTTTCATGACATGTGGGGATTTCCTTCAAATAATCCCACCACGGTAAAGGATCTGCTGCACCACATCACCGATAAAATTGAAAATAATGTGACGGATCTGGCCATGTACAAAACCTATTGGCTGGATGATGCCGACTATGTACTGATCTCCTACGGCTCCGCTGCAAGAACCGCCATTCAAACGGCCAGGGACAAAAGGGCTCGAGGGATGAAAATAGGTGTCCTTGAATTACAGACATTGTGGCCCTTTCCCGCTGAGATTGTCAGGGAGGCCTGTGGCAATGCAAAGAGGGTCATAGTGGTGGAAATGAACATGGGACAGGTGTTGCAGCAGGTAAAAATAGCCGTGGATAAACCGGAACGGGTGTTTCTCTCCAATCGGGTGGACGGTGAACTCATCTCACCGGAAGATATTAAAATACTTTTAAGGGCGATCCAGGGGAGGGGACTATGACAACGGAATCCTTTGATGTTAATAATTATATCAGACAGCGTTTTTTTCCACATCTCTGGTGCCCCGGATGCGGACATGGAATTATACTGGGGGCACTCTTAAGAGCGATTCACCGGCTTGGGCTGGATAAAAATGATATTGTTATGACCTCCGGCATCGGCTGTTCTTCCCGGATCTCCGGATATGTTGATTTTCATACCCTGCACACCGTCCACGGACGGGCACTTGCCTTTGCAACCGGGGTCAAACTTGCCCGTCCGAATCTTAAACTCATCGTTCCCATGGGGGATGGAGATGCCCTTGCCATTGGCGGAAACCATTTTATCCATGCCGCACGAAGGAATATTGATATCACCGTATTTATCATGAACAATAGTATATACGGTATGACGGGCGGGCAATTTTCTCCATTGTCCGGTCGGGGTACCAAAGCCTCCACCGCCCCCTACAAAACCATTGACAACAGTTTTGATATCATGAACCTTGCGAAAAGTGCCGGTGCCACATTTGTGGCAAGAAGTACGACGTTCCATGCGGCAGAGTGTTCAGAGATAATGGAGCGGGCCATCCAGCATAAAGGATTTTCCGTGGTGGAAATTCTTTCCCAGTGTCCCACGTTCTATGGCAGACAGAATAAGGCGGGTGATGCCATTCAAATGCTCGAAAATTTTAAAAAAAATACCGCCAAGTCAGGGTCCGCAAAGTTGAAGAAGGACCCCTGTCTCATTGAAAGGGGGGTAATTTTTGAGTCCACGGAATTCCCGGAATATTGTGAAGCCTATGAAAAAATGATGAAAAAAACCATGAAGGGAGCGGCATGATGGAATATTCAAGACTGGTTTTTTCCGGATCGGGCGGTCAAGGTGTCATCACTGCGGCTATCATCCTTGCCAAGGCGGCCTCTCTTTTTGAAAATAAACAGGCGGTTCAGTCTCAAAGTTATGGTGCCGCCGCCAGGGGAGGGAGCACCCGTACAGATGTCATCATTGCCAATTCTGAAATATTCTTTCCAAAGGTCATTCAACCGGACATTCTGGTGAGCCTTACCCAACAAAGTCTGGGAAAATACGGTCCCATCATCAGGCCGGGGGGCATTTTACTGGTTGACTCGCGGTATATCTCTGTGGGACGGCACGTGGATGCCAGAAAAATTAGCTTGCCCATGTATGATACAGTTATGGAAAAAATAGGCAAACCCATTGTATTTAATATCTGTATGCTGGGTGCCCTCATCGGCATTACCCGTATTGTAAAACCGGAATCCGTAACTGCGGTACTTGAAACCACGATTCCTGAAAGTTTCATGGACATAAATAAATATGCCCTGGAACTGGGCCTGACAATGGGAGAGCATCATCAGATATAACCGCCACGGGCGGACCGCATTGGGGACCTGGGTCCGCCCACAACGAATAATGAAAGTAATGTTAGGCGCCCCTACACTTTCATATAACTGCCATGGGCAGACCTCATTCTGACCTCGGTTTGCCTACAACGAAGCATGAAAGAATATTAGGACAGCCTACTCTTTCTTATAAAACGGGCATGTCCTGCCGGACACAATAAATATAGGGTCGTAGACGCGGAGCCAAATGGCATTATACCGCCGCCCCCCCGACGGGCAATGGTCCCGGACCGGAACTGTAGACAGCTCAATTGTCCGGTTCCTATTGCCCATCGGGGGGGCGGCTCTGCTGAGGTTACCTTGGGAGGCTGCCTTTTCATATAACGGCCATGTCGTCTTGACGGACACAACGAATATTGGGTCGTAGACGCGGAGCC
>NZ_BAAHYK010000044.1:0-50692 GCF_054657595.1 Desulfocicer niacini | reverse complement strand
CTGTATAAAAACGCAGACGTTGAAGTGAAGTCCGAAAGTTGAGATATTAATGATAAAATTGTTTGCAACATGCAAAAAGGTATGCAATATATAACATGTACCTTTAAAATAACATTTGACGCTTTCAAACGCGTTATGTAATATGCTCGGGCTTGCCTAAAAAAGGATGAATCTATGAAGCGCATGACTGGAAAATTGTTGGGGTGTCTGTTTTTTTGTATTTACGCTTTCTGTTTCTGCCCCGCAGCTTTATCAACTGAACTGTATCTTCTTGCAGGAGCAGGACTGAGGGGCCCCACAGATGTTGTTATCAGCCGCTTTGAAAAAAAGACCGGTATTACTGTACTGGTCGAATATGGCGGTTCAGGAAAACTTCTGGCTCGTTATAATGTTTCAGGCAAAGGGGATATGTTTATGCCGGGTGATTATTATGAGATTAACCGGCTGAAAAAAAAGAATAAAATATCAGCTGACAGGCCATTTCTTTTTCATACACCGGTAATCGCCGTGAACAGAGCAAAAAATATCAGGATTACCTCTGTTCAGGATCTGGCAAGACCGGGATTACGCCTGGCTCTGGGAGATCCCAAGGCCATGGCCATGGGCCGCACAGCTGATGAAATTTTAAAAAACTCAGCCCTTGAAAAAAAAATATTGAAAAACCTTGCGGTTTACGGCGCAACCGTGAAACAGCTGGCCATGTACGTGGCCCAAGGAAGTGTGGACGTCGCCATTATTGCCCGGGCAGATGCGTTTCAGATGAAAGAAAAGATTATTCAAGTGGGCATAGATGAATCCCTTTACACACCGTCAACCATCGGTATTGCTGTGCTTTCCACAGCACTGAACATTAAAGAGAGTATCTTGTTCTTAAACTATATCACTCAACCTGAAAGCGTAAAAGTCTTTAAGGATATGGGTTTTCTGCCTTTTAAAGAAAAATGATTCACGGCATTTGATGAAAATCTAAAATCATACAGGGGGGATATTGCGTCTCTTTTATATTCCATTCATATGTTTCTTTCTGCTGGTGGCAGGTGTGCTGTTTGCCCTTGCCACCCAGACCACTCCTGGCGACATGGTAACTGCCCTTCTATCCCCGGAAACCCTTTTTGCCCTCCGGCTGAGCCTTGTGGTTTCCCTGACGGCCGTAGCCCTGTCACTTATCATTGGGTTACCCACTGCCTACCTTTTGGCCCAATCCCGGTTTCCCGGCAAATTTTTCATTGAGATCTTTCTGGACCTACCCCTGGTGATGACACCCCTTGTGGCAGGTATGGGGCTGCTTTTTTTGTTTGGACCTGAACTTTTAGGGGATGCTGCGGTTTCGGCAGGACTTGATATCCTCTTTTCTCCATCAGGGGCGGTGGCAGCCCAGACCTTTATTGCCACCCCTATTATTATCCGAAATTGCAAAACCGCCTTTGAGGAACAGGATTACCATTATGCCTGGGCCGGGCAAAACATCGGCCTTAGCCCTTTCCAGATATTTGTATATATCACCCTTCCCATGATTGGGCATGAAATCACATCTTCTGCCATCCTTGCGTGGACAAGAGCAATGGGTGAATTTGGTGCCACGCTCATGGTGGCCGGTGCCACCCGGTTTAAAACGGAAACCCTTCCCGTGGCCGTTTATCTCAACATTACCAGTGGAGAGACAGGCATTGCCGTTGCCTGCGCCTGGCTGTTGATCCTCATGGGATTCTTTCTGCTGCTCCTGTTAAAGGCGCTTCAAAAAGCCTCACCCCGAAAAAACAACCTTAATTTACAGGAGTTTTGATTTGTGCCGGATCGGTTTACATCATGTGTCAAACAGGGTGCTAAAGGCCATCAACCTTGAGATTAAGAACAGGGAGTTAATGGTGATGATCGGTCCTTCAGGTGCCGGAAAATCAACACTTCTCAACGTTATCGCAGGATTTATTCCCTGCACCGGAAAGATTTTCATGGGAAAGCGGTGCGTGAATATGCTGCCTCCCCATCAACGAAGGGTGGGCTATGTACTGCAGGATCTTTATCTTTTCCCCCATCTGACTGTGGAAAAAAACATTTTACTGGCCATGAAAAACCTGCCCTGCTCTGAAACAGAAAAAAAGGAGAAACGCGCCACCGTGCTTCAGTGTTTCCAACTTGAGAAACTGGCGGCAAGAAAACCGGCTAAACTCAGTGGCGGAGAAAAACAGAGGGCAGCCATGGCCAGAAGCATTGCCGCTGAGCCTTCGGTGCTTCTGCTTGATGAACCTTTTTCCCACCTTGATTGCACCACCGCCGATCACATGAGAGCAGCATTTCGCCGGATACAGCAGAACCTTGGCATCACCACCCTTTTTGTCACCCATAATCTGAGCGAGGCAAAGGCGCTGGCAGATCGCATTGTCCTCATGAAAAACGGAAAAATCTGCCTGTTGCCCCTGGAGAGCCGGGGATCAACTATCAAGGATTTTGCAATTCCCGAGGGCCTTACCGCATAACACTACAGCGACACTATCATGATCCACTATGTCTTTTGGGGGGTCTAAGGTGTATTTCACTGCTCTTGGTGCTTAATTTTTAACGAAATAAACAAAGTGTCGCTATAATGTTAAAAACAAATTGATCATCAAATGAAAAAATCCCAGGTATTTGCAAATATTCGGCTTGGGAATATAATTATTTGGCCAGGAGGGACTGGGGACAGACCACAGGTTATGGTCTGTCCCCATCCTTTACTTAATCAACTTTCTTAACACATATGGCAGAATACCGCCATTTTCAAGGTATCTGACATCAATGTCGGTGTTCAGCCGGGCCAGCACCTCAAAGGTGGTGGTCTTGTCCCCCTTTACGGCAGTCACGCTGAGCATCTTCTGGGGCTCCAGGTGTGAAATCCCCGTTATGGAAAAGGTTTCAGACCCGTCAAGGCCAAGACTTTCCCAGGAATCACCCTCTTTAAATTGCAGGGGAAGCACTCCCATACCCACCAGGTTACTTCTGTGGATGCGTTCATAGGATCTTGCAATGACGGCCTTGACTCCCAAAAGATTGCTGCCCTTGGCTGCCCAGTCCCGGGAGGAACCGGTGCCGTATTCTTTACCCCCCAGCACCACAAGTGGTGTCTTTTCCTGGGCATACCGGGATGCGGCATCAAACACGTACAGCTTTTCGTTTTCAGGAAACTTAAGGGTAAAACTGCCCTCCTCCGGTGCCACCAGATGATTTTTGATGCGGATATTGCCGAAGGTCCCCCGCATCATCACCTCGTGGTTTCCCCGGCGGGAACCATAGGAGTTGAAATCTGCCTTGGCCACCTTGCGATCCACCAGATATTGACCGGCGGGATACTTTTCCGGGATGGCCCCGGCCGGTGAAATATGATCTGTGGTCACCGAATCCCCCATGACCAGAAGTGCCCTTGCATTGTCAATATTTTCCGGAATGGACAAATCAACGGAGAAATCATCAAAATAAGGCGGATTTTTGATATAGGTGGAATTTGGATTCCAATCAAAGGTAAGGCTTTCCCCCACCTCAAGTTCCTTCCAGAAGATATCGCCATCAAAGATGGTGGCGTACTGGGTGGCGTACTGCTGGGCATTCACATGTTTCTTAACAAGGGCATCAATTTCCTCCTGTTTGGGCCAGATGTCTTCAAGAAACACGGGATTACCATTGGGATCCATGGCAATGGGACGTTTGAGCAGATCCACATCAATGCGGCCAGCCATGGCAAAGGCCACCACCAGCATGGGGGAAGCCAGGAAATTGCCCTTGATACTCTGATGAATGCGGGCCTCAAAATTGCGATTACCGGACAGCACCGATGCAACGGTGAGATCATTGTCCTGGATGGCATGCTCAATGGCCGGTGCCAGGGGACCGCTATTGCCGATGCAGGTGGTACACCCGAACCCGGCCACATGGAAACCCAGGGCCTCAAAATATGGCATCAACCCGGCGGACTCAAGGTAATCCAGCACCACCTTGGACCCCGGTGCAAGAGATGTTTTCACATGAAAAGGGGTTTTCAATCCCCTTTTTACGGCATTGCGGGCCAGAAGCCCCGCCCCGATAAGGCCATAGGGGTTGGAGGTGTTGGTGCACGACGTAATAGCAGCAATGACAATACTGCCATCCCCCAGTTTTACTTCCCGGCCGTTCATATTCAGCGTTACCAGGCGTTTCCCTGAAGGTTCGCAGGTATTTTCCCGTTTAGTGATAGATCCGGACTCGTCCAGAAACTGGGACATATGAGTCATGTGGATGTCTCTTTCATGGGTGCATCCCAAAAGCGCATTAAAGGCATCGTCCAGCTCATTGATGACAATGCGGTCCTGGGGACGGGAGGGGCCGGCCAGGCAGGGAACCACCCTTGCCAGATCCACCTCCACCACATCCGAGTACGCAATGGTTTCTTCCCCGGTGTAAAACAATGCGTTGGCCCGGGCACAGGCCTCGGTGACAACAGCCTGTTCTTTTCTGTTGGTCATGTTCAGGTATTCAATGGTTTTTTCATCCACCGGGAAAAACCCCATGGTGGCCCCATATTCCGGCCCCATATTGGCAATGGTGGCACGATCCGTGGCCCCCAGTGCCTTCATGCCCGGACCAAAAAACTCCACAAACTTTTCCACCACATTGAGTTCCCGCAGTTTCTGGGTAATGGTTAACACCAGATCCGTGGCCGTAATGCCCGGCCTTAAGGCATTGACAAGTTTTACACCAATGACTTCGGGAATGGACATAACATAGGGCTGACCCAGCATCACGGCTTCAGCCTCAATGCCCCCCACCCCCCATCCCATGACGCCGATACCGTTGATCATGGTGGTGTGGGAGTCCGTACCCACCAGGGAATCAGGATATAAAAGGGTGCCCTCTTCTCCCTCCTCCTGGATCATCACCCGGGCAAGGTATTCCAGATTCACCTGGTGACAGATACCCGAATTGGGAGGTACCACCTTGAAATTATCAAAACTCTTCTGGGCCCATTTTAATAACTGATACCGCTCAATGTTTCTCTCATACTCTTTGGCCACATTCTGGGTCAAGGCATTGTCCGTTCCATAATAATCCAGCTGCACGGAATGATCCACCACCAGCTCCACGGGAATCAAAGGATTAATGGCAGAGGGATTCCCCCCTGCTTTTTTCACCGCATCCCGCATGGCGGCTAAATCCACCACCGCTGGAACCCCGGTGAAATCCTGCATGAGTACCCGGGCCGGATGATGGGGAATCTCCACGGGTTCGGCATAGCTGGGCTGCCAATTGCAGATGTTTAACAGATCTTTTTCCTTAACCACATCCCCATCCATCTTGCGCAATAAATTTTCCACCAGAATACGGATGGAAAAAGGAAGCTTTGACACGGCAGCAATACCCTGTGATTCCAGGCGGGTAATATCATAGTATTGAAAAGGTTTTCCCTGAATTTCAATTGTCTTTAAAAATTCCGATCGATTCATTCTGTACCTCCAGATGGTCAAGGCAGCAACTTCCGAAGCCACCGCCCCCCGCGTAACCGGGTTATCTTAAAATTATAAGCTTAATCTGTATTCATACTCTACCAGGTCTAAACAATCAATGGAAGAAGACAACAAAAGCCCTGATAGGGTGAATCATCACAGATAGAAATATCAAGAAAGCCAGTTAATACATCATTCGGCCTTGTTTTTTTCCCTGAAATGGTGTTAAAAAATGAGAAGTATTGTCTCGGATATGATCATAATTTACGGTTTACGCAAATTTAATTTTCAAACATAATGTCCAAAGAAGTTTTTGATCTGTACCCGTTCATTATTCACCCCATATCCCTTCACCCCTGAAAAAGGAGAAAAGATGAAAATCCATCCCGCAGTAGAAAACTTGAAAAAAGATTTTGAAAAAGGAAAAATGAACCGCCGTGAATTCATTCGATTCACCACCCTTCTGGGGTTGTCCGCCACCGCAGCCGGGCAAATGGCAGGCCTTGCTTTCCCCCAGAAAGCCGCGGCAAGTACCATTAAGAGAGGTGGATCACTTCGGGTTGCGGCACCGGTTCACAAGGTGACCCATCCGGCTCAGTTTTCATGGATATGCCCCACCAACCAGCTGCGCCAAGTGGCGGAATATCTCACCTACACCGACGGCGACAACGTCACCCACCCCTATCTGCTGGAAAACTGGGAGGCCAGTGCCGATCTGAAAACCTGGACCTTGAACCTTAGGAAAGGCATTAAATTCAACAACGGGGATGAGTTCACCGCCGATGATGTGGTCTTTACCATGAATCAATGGCTCAACAAGGATGTGGGCTCCTCCATGATGGGCATGATCGGCCCCTATCTGGACAATACCGGCATTGAAAAAACCTCCAAATACCAGGTAAAACTCCACCTGAAAACCGCTGAAATTGCCGTTCCTGAACATCTATTCCACTATCCGGCCATGATTCTTAACAGCCGGACCTTCCAGGGTGATTTCATCAAGGCCCCCCACGGCACCGGTCCCTACGTCATTGACCAATATGTTGAAGGGGAGCGCTGCCTTTTAAAACGCCGGAACGACTACTGGAAAAAGGCCGAAGACGGTGATCTGCTTCCCTACCTGGATCAGATTGAATTTGTGGACATGGGCACAGAAATGGCCCCCATGATTGCCGCCATTCAGTCCGGCGACATCGACATGATTGATTTCAGTGATTTAAGTGGTCCCGAAGCCTACCAGGCCCTTAAAAACGACGACCGGGTCAATATCTACCCCTCCACCACCAACCAGACCCGGGTCATGCGCATGCGCGTTGACATGAAACCCTGGTCCGATAACCGGGTACGTCAGGCCCTGAAGCTGTGCCAGAACCGCGAAAAAATCCTTGCCCTTGCCTATTTCGGCCAGGGAATGCTGGGTCAGGACATGCATGTCAGCCCCAAACATCCCGAATACTGTCCCATTGACACCCCTAAATATGATCCGGCCAGGGCAAAACAACTGCTGGCGGAAGCGGGTTATCCCAACGGTCTGGATGTGAACCTTGCCGTGGGCAGCGGCTGGAAAGAGATTGTGCGATACGCTGAAATTGTTAAACAGGATGCATTGCCCGCCGGATTCCGCATCAATATCCAGGTCATGCCCAACAGTCAGTACTGGGAGAAATGGACGGAGGTGGATCTTGGCATCACCACCTGGGCCCATCGCCCTGTGGGGACCATGGTGCTCAACCTTGGATATGTGGCAGACAAGGACGGCAAGCCTGCCCCCTGGAATGAGAGCCGCTGGGTGGACCAGGAATTTTCTGACCTGCTCACCAAGGCCAACGGCACCCTGGACATTGAAGAACGACGCAAGATTTTCTGCAAGCTTGAAAAAATCCAGCAGGAAAGAGGCTCCATTGCCAATGCCTTTTGGATCAATGTGTGGACCATTGCAGGCAAACGGGTGGAAAATGTTAAAGCCCATCCCAGCCTCTACCTGAAGCTGGATGAAACCTGGGTCAATGCCTGATTACCCCGGGGGCTTTAGCACAAAATCCTTTGCGGTTGTATGAAAAATGCTCCTGGCCCACCCAGTGTGAGGATCGGGGGCATATCAATTTAAGGGCTTGGTCATACGGGCTACTCATCATCGTTGGCGGGCCGACGGGGTCAGGCTTATTGTATTATAGTCTGGCTTTTTTAACAGGCTCTTTGCTTTTGATAATTATCTGGGTTGCAAGGCTGATTTCAATAAAAACATCAATAACGCAAGCCTAACCCCATCCCCATGTTGTTACCAAGCCCCAATTTAATGCACACGTTTTTTTAAGACCTGTTTTTGTCAGTAGCAGGAACTAACACCCCAGGAGGCAATATCATGATCTGGAATCTTCTTATACTCAGTGCGGCAGTGTTTATTGTTGCAAGCATTCTTCCCGGTATTTATATTAAAAATTTTTTCACTGCCATTGTGGTGGCCATTGTTTATTCCATTGTCAGCTTTTTGATGGGGTGGCTTCTGGTTTTTCTGACACTTCCTTTCATCATCATCACCTTCGGGCTTTTCAAGTTTGTGATCAACGCCTTTTTATTGTACATCACGGACAAGTTCATTGATGACTTCAAACTGAAGGACTTCATGACCACTCTGGTGGCGGCCCTGCTGATTACCCTGGTGGATGCAGGGCTTCATCTTATTTTTTAAGTGTTTTTTCAGCATAGCCTTTAACGGTCACAATTGGCGACCCCAATGGGTCAGAACGCGGCCTTGCCAGTGGAACGCACCTGTTTTTCTGCGCCTTCTCCTTTTTCTTTCTGCTCCTCCCTTTCAAGAAGCGTATGCAACCGTCTGGTGAAGTAAATGGACACCTGATACTCGGGAACCCCAAACTGATTGGGAACAAAGGAGTAAAATAAAACATCTCCGTTTTTTTCCCAGCAAAGCGACTTCCCGTTCTGCGCTTTCCAGGCGAATTCTTTGGGAGCGCCATATTTTTCTTTCAAGGAAGAAAGTACATTGAGTTGATCCTGATCAAAGAAAACTCGTATCACCATGGGCATACCGGAAAACTTTGAAAAGAGGAGTTCCACGTAGTCAAAGGGAAGTCCTTTTTTCATGGAATAACGATAGGTAAGCTTTGTGGTATCATGCTCCACCCGTTCTCCTAAAGGCGTATTAAAAGCAATGCTAAGCTCATTAAGAGCGGGAAAATGATCTGCCAGAAAACCATCGGTGTTGATCTGCAAGTCAATGGTGTTGCGGGAAGAGATGGCGTCATCGCCTAAAACCTCCTGGAGTGAATTTCTCAGGTTCCGGGAATAAGACGTGTTCACTCCCACATCAAAAAAGCTGAAGCTTGGGGGAAGTTGGGCATCAACAAAGCCGCCGGTTTTTTCATCTCCACTGCCGCAGGCACAAAACAGAACAACAATTGCGACAAACAAGGACCCATAAAGGAAAACAAAGCTGTGTGATAAAGGTTTCATACTTTTTTTTACACCAGTGTTTTCTTTTATGCAAGCGGGGGATAATCTTTTTTCGATCCGATTCCGGGGGGTGGGCATGGAATGATAAGAGAAGGGGAAACTAAAAGAGGCACCCGGAACCCGGATACCTCTTTGTGAAGATTGTTGATCACAACCTCGCCCTCACAGAAATGTGCCAGCAGAATTGGATCAACCTTTTTTTCTTCTTAAAAAATTATGCTTTTTTTCGATTTTCCACGTACTGAGTCAGCTTCTTTTCAATCTCAGGATCAATTTCGGGTTTCTCATAGGATGCCAGTCGCTGGGTCACTTTATCTTCTGCCACTTGGTCAATGCGTTTTTTCCCTTGTTTGAGCCATGCATCTGCATTCATGCGGCTCATTAGACCCGGCATATAAAATTCAGAACGACACAGCTTAAAGGTTTTGGGATGGGTGAGATATTGTCCGCCGATGCCCACCTGTTTAATGATGTCAAGATCAATGGACTCATCGGTCAATGCCAGGGGTTTGATCATGTTCTGCACCATACCGCAGATCTCTTCATCCACCATGAATTTTTCAAAACTCATGGCAATGTAAGATCCCAAAATACCACAGGAATGCAGCATGAAATTAATGCCGCTTCGCACAGAGGTGTAAAGGGCCAGGGCCGATTCCGCACCGGCCTGGGCATCGGTGAACAGGGCATCGGTCAAACCGCCGCCGGACCGGCTGGGAAGCCCGTAATACCGTGCAATTTGGGCCACACAATGAATGTTTTTAGAAAGCTCAGGGGCACCGATGGAAAGCGCACCTGTTTTCATATCCATGGCGGATGAGGTGGATCCGTACACCACAGGCGCTCCGGGACGTACCAGCTGGGCCAGGGTGATCCCGGCCAGAATTTCAGCATTCTGAAGGGCAAGCACACCGTCAAGGGTAACAGGTCCTGATCCACCGGCCATGATCAGAGACGCCACCACGCAGGCCTGGCCATGCCGTGCAAGTTCAATGAGTGCGCCTGCCATTTCATCGGAAAACTGCAGGGGAGAAAGGGAATTGATAAGGGAAACAGACACGGTTTTATCCATGATATTTTCCTTGCCTCCCCAGAGGATACCGGCCATTTCAATGCCGTCCAGGGCACCCTGGCGGGACACGGGGCTTCCCATGAAGGGCTTGTCGCAAAGGAGCATGTTGGACAGGTTCAGATCCAGGTGCACGGTTTCATGGGGCATGTCCGCCGGTTCAACCATCATCCATCCATTCATGTTAATAACCTTTGATGTCTGGACCAGCTTACAAAAATTATCATAATCCTCCATACTGGCCTGGCGTTGATCCCCCTTGGCGTCAATGACGAAAGGTGCGCCATATCCCGGCAGAAAGACAAAATCATCCTCGCCAATTTCAACATTTTTTTCAGGATTCCGGGCATGCACGGTGAAACGTTTCGGGGCAGTTTCAAGGGCCTTTTTAATGTCGGATTCCTCAAAAAATACGGTGGTTCCCTCCACCTTGTGCCCATTTTTTTTAAAGATGTCCAGCGCTTCGTCATCGTTAAATGCAACACCGGTATTTTTTAAAATATCCATGGATGCGGCGTGGATTTTCTCACAATTTTTAACATCAAGTTCCTGCATTCTATCGTACATTTTTCATTTCTCCTCGGGGTTTTTTCATACACACCCCCATATTTAATTTCACAAATTTAAGTCTTTATCTCAAGACCCATTAGCTCTCATAAAATGCTTAAAATTCCAGGCATGGATCCCCTCAGTTACGGCGAACACCCCTGCTGTACAGATTACATATTATTATCTTTTTTATACCTGGCAAGCCCTCTGAAGGTACCGAAAATCACCAGCAGAAGAAGAAACATCAAAGGAAAAGCCGTGGCAATGGAAGCGGTCTGAATGGCCTTTAAACTGCCGGTACCAGCCAGCACTGCGGCCACAGCACCAAGCGCAATACCCCAGAAGGCACGAAGATTTTTCCCGGGATTTTCATGCCCTGACACAAACATGGCAAGGGAAATGGCTGCGGAATTGGCACTGGTGAGAAAAAAAGTACCGATGAGAAAAATCAGGGCTATGGACAAAATGCCGGTCATGGGAAGATGCTGGGCAATGGCAAAGATGGCACTTTCAACCCCGTGTTCCTTCAGGGTGGCGGTGACATCAAAACTGATACCCGCACCGCCGATAACCCCATACCACAGAAAATTTCCCAGGGTGGGCAAAATCAAGGTGGCGGCAACGGTTTCCCGAATACTTCTTCCCCGGGAAATTCTGGCGATAAACACTGCCACAAAGGGTGCCCAACTCATCCACCAGGCCCAGTAAAACACGGTCCAGCTACCGATCCAGTTACCCTCGTAACCCGGGGCGGTGAACAGGCTCATGGGAATAAAGTGAAGCAGGTATTGTCCAATGGCGTTGGTGGTAAGATTAATCAGAAAAATCGTGGGGCCAAAGATAAGAACGAAAAACCACACGGACACAAACACCCACATGTTGACATCGCCAATAATTTTCACCCCTTTTTCAAGCCCTGTGTAAACCGAAAAGGTAAAAATAGCCGTGAGCACGCCGATGATAATGTAAGTACTGCCAGGTCCCAGGGTCAGGCCGTATTGATATTTAAGACCACTTGAAAGTTGAAGCGCCACAAGACCCGTGGTGGTGGCAAGACCACCCAATGTGGCAAACACAGCAAAAATATCAAGCACTTTACCCCAGGTACCGTGGATTTTATCCCCGATGACATAATAAAAGGCACTGGAAAATTTCAGCGGAAGATTTTTAGTGAAACAGGCATGACCAAGGGCAATGGTAAGCATGGCATAGATGGACCAAGCACTTAAGCCCCAGTGAAAAAACGAATAGGTCATGGCGTTGGCCCCGGTTGACGGAGTAAGTGCCTCACCACCAAAGTAGGGGGGCGGAGTCATGTAATGGTACGCCGGTTCTGCCGGTCCCCAGAAAACAATGCCTGCGGCAATGGCAGATCCGAACAGCATGGCAAACCAGGAAAAATTTGAAAATTCGGGTTTATCGTGTTCAAGACCCAGCTTGAGATGGCCATAACCTGGCCCCATCAGTACAAAGCAGCCAATGACCAGCAAAAATGCCGTTAACAGATAAAGCCATGCCCAGTTGCTGGTGGTCCAGCTGAACACGGCGTTGATGGTTGTGCCCATATTTTCCGGAAAAACGATGGCCCATAGAACAAAAAGTACAGTTAAAGATGCGGAGACCCAGAATACCATGGGGTCAAACGCTTTGGTGGGGGCTGTGGGTTGTGACACGAGAAACTCCTTTATGTTAGAATCATTAAGTGAAGTCACCCCCTGGGCACCTTCCTGAACATCGGGAAAATGGGTTTAGCCCGGCATCATGATCGCCTAGGGGATTTTTGACGGAACCTCTTCCAGGCCCCGTGCATTTGACTTTAAACAAATCAATTGATTCTTTTAATTATAGCAGATTCCGTGCCACTGTAATCCGGCACATAAAAAACAAGAATAATAATGGCCCTCCCCACAGGCTGGGAGGGCCATTATCTATGATCAATCACCTGTTTTTTTAAATACAAATCAAACAAAATCAGGCCATGGAGAAAGCCTAAAAAAAGAAAATTATTTTTCCTGTGAAAACAAATTTCTATGAAATTTTTTCTAATGAAAAATATTTTTCAGATTGATTAATAACACCTCAACGACGCATGAAATCAATGCGGCTTAAGGCATGCTTCTTGATTTTATAGTGCAGCAACTGTCGGGAAATGCCCAGGATGGAAGCTGCTCGGGTGACATTGCCTCCGGAGGCGGTGAGTGCATTTTCCAGGGCCTGTTTCTCCTGTTCCGCCTGATTTTTGGCCAGGGGAATCTTTACATCCGCCGCCGGTGAACCCGGCCATTGAACAAGGTCAGAAACGGTAGCCGATGGAGAAAAATCCCGCGAAACATCCCCCTTTCCCGGGGATAGTAACAATTCATCTCTTTTCTCAATCCCATTGGAAGACAAGGGGGCATGAGGGTCTGATTTTTTCATAAATCCGTCGTCGATGTCCATGCCAAGGGCGCCTGTTTCAACGCTGTCCCAATATCCGGTACCCGAAGAAAAATGCTGAATCTTCAGCACATCCTCATGGCCAACCATATTCATGGCACCTTCAATAAGATGCTCCAGTTCCCGGATATTACCCGGCCACCGATAGGCCATAAAAAGATCCATCACCCCCGGAGAAATGGACTTCACATGGGTACCAAGGAAGACATTGAGTTTTTCAATAAAATGAAAAACCAGCTCATTCATGCCCTCTCTTCGCTTCCTTAACGGGGGCAGTTTTATCAGGACAACCCCCAGGCGATAGAAAAGGTCCATTCTAAGCAGATCGTTGTTCACCGCCATGCGGGGGTCTTCACTGACTGAACTGATAATTTTAATATCCACGGGGGTCTCTGTTGATGCCCCCAGCCTGCGCACTGTTTTTTCCTGAATGACCCGAAGCAGTTTGGCCTGAAGTACAAGGGGCATGGCAAGCAGTTCATCCAGAAAAAGGGTTCCACCAGTGGCGCTTTCAAACAGACCCGGTTTATCCAGGGCACCGGTGAAGGCACCTTTGGTGGTACCAAACAGCAGTCCCTCCAGGAGATCATGGGGAATGGCAGCGCAATTTACCCCCACAAATTTCTTCTGTTTCCGAAAACTATGATTATGGATGGATTGGGCAAATAATTCTTTACCGGTACCGGTCTCTCCCTGGATCATGATGGGGGAAGACGAGCTGGAGGCCTTCCTGGCAGCACTGACCACCCGCTGGAAATCAGAGCAGTTACCGATAAGATCGGCAAAAGTATAGCGAGTACCATTGCCCAGATCAGAACGACAATGGGCAATGGATGTTATGGGGGTTGATTTCTGAAGCAGTTCATAATCTTTAACAAAACAGATGGCACCATTGACTTCAGTACCGCATAAAAGCGGATACACACTGGTGATGGTGTTGGCCACCTTACCAGAACAGCTACGATAAAAAAACGTTTTGTTCTTAATGGGGGTACGACGGCGAATGCATTGCATGATCATGCTGGTCTGTTTGTTCAGGTCATAGATATCTGTGACCTTCAGGCCCACCACATCCCGGGCATTCAGATCATCAATTTTAGACTGGGTATAATTGTAAAACAAGATATTGCCCTGACAGTCAGCAATAATAACACCATCATCCAGGCCATCCAATATAGACAGGAAATCAATGCGGCCCATCTCCAGCGGAGAAGAAACAGCTTTATCATGGGGCGGACGGGCCATTTCTTAATCCTTTATCCGTATGCAAAATTACCAACACCCCAAAGCGTGATTACACCACCTGACACCATGGCTAGCTTACTAGCATGGGAAGGGAAGAAGGTGGATACATAGAATCAACGTGCCAGCCAACAGGACTTTCGTCGCTCAAGGAATGTTGAGTTAAAAAAAGGAATTATAAAAAAAACAGTCATAAAAGTCAATGATCAATCTAACTGGTATGTGGATTTTTTAATGAAAAATGCGACATCAGAGCACCCAACTGTCACCCGGTCCGGAAACGAATCGGGTGTAGGGTTGGCTCAGCAATTGTGACCGGTGGCCCATGGTGTGACCAAACCTTTTTGGGGGCTTGATCATACGATCGGCCATCTTGGGGAGAGTTCAGAGAGGGTTAGACATAGTCGGTGTTAAGATCATGCTTATTTTTTGCGTGGTGTTCATATCCACAGCCATAGCATCTTGCAGCCTCTGCAAGTGCCGAAGGAAGATCAAAGGTCTCTTCCACCATTTCCATGGCATTGTCAGATCCGGTACGCATTGATTGCGGGGCATCAATTCTGGCAGCAGGGTGAAACCCAGCGCAATCGATCTCTTTTTCAGTCACCACATGGCAACTGGCATGGCTGCGTTCTCCCAGTAGATAAATTTCCATGGAGTGGGCGGTACCATTTCCCACCCGGGAAATTTCCACGGCTTCCCGGATGGCACAGACACCTGTGTCAAAATAAGCATAAAGGGCAATGGCAGCTGTTTTTCCAGCACCCACCGCATGGGCAATGCTCTGGATTCCATTGTACCAGCCTCCCCCATATACCACAGGGATTTCACCAAGCCTGACAGTCACATTTCCAAGCTCAATGTGAATGACATCCTCCCGGGTCTGAAGGGCGCCATGCAGGGTGCCCATGTTACTGCCGACACATTGAGAAAAGGTCATAAACTGGGAAATCCCTGATCCCACAACCACGGCATGGCACCGGGACACCAGTCCTTTGACAAAATGTGGGTCCAGGGAACGGCCACATTGAATGCTCACACCCAGGTTACGAATTCTGTTAATCTCCATGTTCAGCACTTTTTCGGGCAGACGCGATTCCGGGATAGCCCATTGAAGGGACTGTCCCGGGGTGGGGGCAGATTCATAAACCTCACATGAGAACCCAAACATGCTTAAAAAATAGGCAGCGGACAAGCCGGAGGGACCCGCTCCCAGGACGGCGATACGTTTTCCATTCAAGGGAAGTTTTTTTATGGTGGGACAAAAATCCTGGTTCAAGGCACGGTCACCCACAAATCGCTCCATGCTGCGAATGGCAAGGGCCTCATCCTGGTTCATGCGATGGCAGGCGGTTTCGCACGAATTAAAACAGATACGACCGCAGGTGGAAGGAAATGGGTTTTCTATCAGAAGAGATTCAAACGCCTTTAAGAACTGCTCCTGACTCACATAAAACTGCATCTTCGGTATATCTATTCCAGCGGGACAGGCAGCACTGCAGGGTGATACACTATGTTGGACTGCAGATTTTACTGTATGGAAACGATAAAGGCCTCTGGTGATGACCGACGGCTCATCATAAACGGCATCAAGCATGGTGCACACTCCCCCAAAAACCAAAAAGATGATTCAATTAATATATAAGATATATTCCATGAATTTTATTCACTATAACTAAACATTGTTTGATAAAAATTAATATTGACAAATCAATGCCGTGTCAAGGAAAATATTGGGGATTACTTCCAGCGACTTCCACATGGTGGCACTCAGGTTCTCAATTATTGATTTTTTTTCAGAAATTTCCCTTGAATCATATTACCTTTCATCAATTATCCAGTACCTCTCGCACAGTTGTGAGAAGGGTCTTTTTATCGGATGGTTTGGCCATGAGTGTACGGGCACCGATCTCCACCGCACGGGATGCCGTCATTCTCCGACTGTAACCCGTTGATATAATAACAGGAATATCCGGGCGGATGACCAGAATTTTCCTTGTCAGCTCATCACCGCTCATCCGTGGCATGCTCATGTCCGTAATAACCAGATCAAAGGCATCCGGTTGGGCATTAAAAAGGGCAAAGGCCTCTTCACTGCAGCTCTTTGATGTCACCTGATAACCAAATTTTTCAAGAATACGGGAAGCGACCTTGCAGATCACCTGCTCATCATCAACAAAGAGTATCCGTTCCGTTCCTGTGGGCAATTGACGGACATCGACAGTGGGTTGAGCTACCTTATTTTGTTGGGCCGTGGGCAGCAGGATGGTGAAAACAGTCCCCTTCCCCACTTCACTGGCAACGAAAATCACACCGCCACACCCCTTTACGATTTCATTCACCATGGCAAGTCCCATCCCCGTGCCTTCGTGGATCCCCTTGGTGGTGAAAAACGGATCAAAAATGGAATCAATGATATCTGCAGATATGCCACAGCCGGTATCGGAAATCTCAAGTAGCTGATACATGCCCGGTGACAGTGTTTTGCCGGGTGGCATATCAGGCATATTATCCGGCGTTATACTCACATCCCCCAGGGAAATGGAAAGAAGGCCACTGTCGCTCATGGCATGGGCAGCATTGGTGCAAATATTCATGATCAACTGGTGAATCTTAATGGGGTTTGCCAGAATAAGGGACACACTAAGAATATTTTCCTTGATCTCTATGGATGTGGGAATGGTGGATCGAAGAAATTTCACCACCTCCTTTGCCACAAGATCCATCCGCACAAGCTTTGGGTCTTCATCCGTTTTCCGGGCAAAATTAAGAATCTGATTAACCAGATCCTTTGCCCGCAATCCGGCGGCATATACCTGTCCAAGATTTTCTTCCAGAGGAGAATCCCTGGGGGCACTGTCCATGGATAATTCAGTGTATCCCAGCACCGCAGCCAGAATATTGTTGAAATCATGGGCAATTCCTCCGGCCAGGGAGCCAATGGCCTCCATCTTGTGTGCCTGAATCAACTCTTTTTCAGCCAGCTCCCTTTTTTCTATCTCAACTTGAAGTTCATGGATGATGTTGTTCAACTTCCGGGTCCGCTCCTGAACCTGAAATTCCAGGATATCGTTGATTCCGGCAAGCCGATTCTGGGATGCCTCCAACATTTTCTTCTGGCGATCCAGGGTCAGAAACACATTGACCTTGCTTAACAACACCTTGGGATTGTAAGGCTTGACCAGAAAATCCACAGCACCGGCATCATAGCCTTTGAATACATGGTATTCACTGGCATACACAGCTGAGACAAAAATAATGGGAAGATCTTTTGTTTTTTCTTCACCGCGCAGAAATTCTGCCAGTTCATACCCATCCATCCCGGGCATCTGGACGTCCAGGAGGGCAATGGCGAACGAATGATTCAAAGAGGCTATCAAGGCATCGTTGCCATTGTCCGCCATAATGATTTTCGCATTGGTTTCCTTGAGAATCTGTTCAAGGCTGAACAGATTGGCAGCCTTGTCATCCACAATGAGAATTTTTTGCAACTCGTTCAATGCACTCCCTCCATTTTTGTATAACCCACAACGAATATTGGGTCGTAGACGCGGAGCCAAATGGCATTATGCCGCCCCCCCCCCGACGGGCAATGGGCCCGGACCGGAACTGTAGACAGCTCAATTGTCCGGTTCCTATTGCCCGTCGGAGGGCGGCTCTGTTGAGGTAAACTTAAAGGCTACCTTTTCATATAAAGAGTCCAACCAATAGACTGAAATCATTATTTTTTCAATTTTACTTGTGGCAGACGTCTGCAGGCTTGTTTTTTTTGGGGTGCTGCTTTATCACAACCCATCCAGTTCAGGCCATCGACTTCAAAAAAAGGCCCATATCTTCCACACTAAAAATTTTATCCACTTTTCCAGTATCAATGGCCGCCTTGGGCATCAAATAAGAATCGGCGGTATCGGGATCCTGGGCAATGGTAAGTCCCCCCCTGTCTTTGATGGAGCAAATACCCCGGGCCCCGTCACAGCTTGCACCGGAGAGTATAATCCCCGTCAGATCTCTGGTCCAGGCCTCCGATGCACTCTCAAAAAACACATCAATGGATGGGCGGGAATAATTGATCTTGGGATCAACGGACAGGGCAAAGCTTTTTTCCTGCTCCACCAGAAGATGATAATTGGCCGGAGGAAAATAGATCATTCCCGATTGTACCTGCTCTTTGTCTTCTGCCTCCTTGATGTGATGGGGAAACCGCCTGGAAAAAAAATCAACCAGCCCCCCATCATCCTGGGGATGCAGATGACACACGACAATCACCGGAAACAAAAAATTCCGCGGCAGATACGAAAACAGCCGGACCAGTACCTCCAATGATCCCGCTGACCCTCCAATGGCAATGACAGCTTGTTTCTGGGCTTCCATTATTCTCTTTTTCACCCGCTCAGTTTCTGAAAAATCTTATTTTTGGAGTCAATCTCCTTAAACTTGTCCTGGTACGATGAAAACAACAGGCTTTCCTTCATTCCGAGGCACAGGAATCCGCCGTGGGTCAGACTCTCATAGAAAAGACGAATCACCCTTTCCTGGAGCTCTTTATTAAAATAAATTAGCACGTTGCGACAAAGAATCAAATGGGTTTCAGTAAACACCTGGTCCATCACCAGATTATGATTGGCAAAGGTGATTTTTTCCTTTAAACGGCTCTTCATTGCCATGGCCTCGTACCGAGCGTAATAGTAATCGGAAAAGGAATGTCTGCCCCCGGCCAATTGATAATTCAGGGTATATTGCCGGGCATTATCAAGGTTGTAGATTCCCTGTCTGGCCTTTTCCAGGGCCGTGTCATTGAAATCCGTGGCAAAAAAAGTGGCGCGATCTCCCAGTCCCTCTTCGGCCATTAAAACCGCAAGGGAATAGGCTTCTTCACCGGTGGAGCACCCGGCATGCCAGATTTTAATGTACGGATAACTTTTCAAAAGCGGAAGAATATTTTCCCGGAGAGCCAGAAACAGGGACGGATCACGGAACATCTCCGTCACGGTGATGGAAAAGCCCCTGACCATTTCTTCAAAAAAGGACTCATCATGTATCAGCCGGGGAATCATCTCCGACACCCATGCAATCCTTTGATCTTTCATGAACTGTAAAATCCGACGACGAATGGATGCCCTTGCATAATTCCTGAAATCATATCCATATCGAAGGAATATGGTATCCAGCAGGAGCTGGATTTCCAGATTTTCAACCTCATTTGATGTCATAGGGAAACATCCTGTTTTTTTAAATGTTACCGGTAAAGCCACACCCGCATCATGGACAGCAATCGATCAATGTCCACGGGTTTGGTGAGATAATCATTGGCCCCGGCAGCAATGCATGCATCTTTGTCCCGGTGCATGGCTTTGGCAGTAAGGGCAATAATGGGCAGTTTGCTGAAACACGACTGCTCCCGAATTTTTTTCATGGTTTCGTAGCCATCCATCACCGGCATCATGATATCCATGAGCACCAGATCCACATCCTTTTTTTGCGCCAGGATTTCAAGGGCCTTGATACCGTTTTCCGCCTTGATGGTGTGGATGCCTTTATCGTTCAATACCTTTGAAAGGGCAAACACATTGCGCATATCATCATCCACAATCAAGATCCTTCGATCCCTGAGCATTTGATCGGTATCATGCAGGTCCGAAATTATTTTACGTTTTTCTTCCGGCATTTTTTCCACCATTCGATGGAGAAAAAGAGAAGTCTCATCCAGAAGCCGTTCCTGGGATCGCACCCCTTTTATTATGATAAATTCCGAATACCTTCTAAGGTTTTTCTCCTCTTCCACGGTGAGTTCCTTACCGGTGTACACCACCACCGGTGGAAAGGTGATGTCCGGGGTATTTTCCATTAATTTCAAAAGATCAAAACCGGACATGTCCGGCAGCCCCAGATCCAGAATCATGCAATCATATGACTTTTTCCGCAATGCTGCTATGGCCTCATTACCGGTGGCAGCCTGGGTGATGGCCACATCTCCATCATCGATGAGACGGGTAATGGCCTGACGCTGGTTGGAATCATCTTCCACCAGAAGCAGATCCTTCATTTTTTTATTGATCATGGTGGTCATACCGGCGAGGGCTTTTTCAATATCTTCCCGATTTACGGGTTTGGTGAGATAGCCGATGGCCCCCTTGGCAAATGCCTCGGGCACGGGATCATCAGCGGACATGAAGTGCACTGGAATATGCCGGGTGGCTGAATTTTCTTTCAAATATTCCAAAACCGACCATCCATCAATGCCCGGAAGGTGTATATCCAGAATAATGGCGTTCAACGGGTATAGTTCCACCAGTTTGAGCCCCTCTTCACCGGTAAGGGACACAAGGGCTTTAAAGCCCTTTTCCCTGCAGAAGGTGAGCAGGGTTGCGGCAAAAGAGACATCATCTTCAACAATGAGAATGGTCTTGTCCCCGTCATTGATATCATCCCTGTCATCTGCCAGGGGATTTTCCAAAGGTGCCTCTGCATCAAGTGCCGGCACAACAGATGGAGCTCTTGCAACAGACTCTTTTTCATTCTTGTTTGTGATAGATAAAACCGTTGTCCCTGCAGGGGAGGCCTGGATGCTTTCCAGGGGAAGAAAAAGCGTAAAGACGGCTCCTTTATTTTCTTCACTCTGAAGGTGAACCTCTCCGCCCAGCAGATGGGCAATCTCCCGGGATATGGACAGGCCAAGTCCTGTACCGCCGTATTTTCGAGCCGTACCGGCCTCCAGCTGTTGAAAAGCCTCAAATATTTGTGACTGTTTGTCTTTGGGGATGCCGATACCGGTATCCCGGACATCCATGGCAATGGTATTGTCACCGTTAAGTTCCGGGCGGATAAAGGTGATCCCCGCCTCAGGCTTGTAAATCTCCACGGTGACTCCCCCCGAATCTGTAAACTTGAAGGCATTGGAAAGGAAATTTTTCAACACCTGGTCCACGCGCTGGCGGTCATTTACAATGATGTCAGGTGTATTGTCCCTTACAACAACGTTCAGGAAAAGG
Organism: Desulfocicer niacini; assembly: GCF_054657595.1. Taxonomy (NCBI): domain Bacteria; kingdom Pseudomonadati; phylum Thermodesulfobacteriota; class Desulfobacteria; order Desulfobacterales; family Desulfobacteraceae; genus Desulfocicer; species Desulfocicer niacini. The sequence continues at coordinate 29,489 of NZ_BAAHYK010000044.1, read as the reverse complement.
TCTTTTTCCCAGGCAAGATGCTTAAAATTTCTCTCAAGGCTACTGGCAAATTCCCTAATCTCAATGTCACCCATACGCAGTTCCATCTTTCCGGCTTCAATTTTGGACAGATCCAGGATCTCATTGATGAGGTGGAGCAGATCATTACCACTGTTGTGGATAATCTGGGCAGAATCCACCTGATCCTCTAGAAGATTGCCCTCCTTATTGTCGGCCAGCATTCGGGAAAGCAGCAACAGACTGTTCAAGGGAGTCCTGAGTTCATGGGACATGTTGGCCAGAAATTCGGACTTGTATTTACTGGTGGTGGTGAGATCTGCGGCCTTTTTTTCAAGGTCCCTGCGCAATGTTTCAAGGGCATAGTTCTTCTCTTCAATGCTTTTTTTATTGCGCTCAAGATATTGTGTTTTTTCTTCCAGTTCTTCGTTGGCGGCCTGGAGTTCTTCCTGCTGTTCTTTAAGCTTGCTTTCCGAGGCCATAAGCATCTGAGTCTGCTCTTCCATCTCTTCGTTAAAGGCCTGCAGCTCTTTTTGCCGGCGCTGCAATTCTTCGGCCTGTTGCCGGGTGTGCACCAGGGCGCTGTTTAAATCCCGCCGCGAACGGGCCGAGGCAAATATGATGGCTATGGTGTCAGCCGTTTCAATGAAAAATTGTTTTTTCAGCTCGGTGAATTCTTTGATGCCCCCAAGCTCCATGACAGCCTCCACCCCATCGTTGTATACAAAGGGCACAAAATTTAAGTGCCAGGGTGAGATGGAACCAAGCCCCGAGGTGACCGAAATATAGTCGGCAGGGATATCCCTGATATCCAGAATCTGCCTTTCCAGGACAGCCTGTCCGGCAAGCCCCTGGCCGGGCTGGAAATGATCACAAAACCCCGGACCGGGTTGAAAGGCATAGCCGGTAACATATTGATAAGCGCCCCTGCCGTCATGGACGTAAAGAACTCCCACCTGCTCTTCCAGATACCGGGCCATGAATGTGATCACCTTTGAACACAACTCTTCCAGGGACTGATCCCCCCGGAGCAGATTATCCAGCTGGGTGACCCCCTGTTTTAACCAGTTCTGGTCATCTGCAAGGGTACGGGCCATTTCCAGTTCCTGGGCCATGCCGTTAAAGGAGCGCGCCACGCTGCCCAGTTCGTCCAAGGAGGTCACCGGTATCCGGTGCGAAAGAATCCCTTCGCCGATGCGCCTGGCCCCGGATTCCAGACGGCGCAGGGGGATAATTGTTTTCATGGTAAAATAGAGGGACAACAGGATGGCCACCCCCAGTACCGCCGCCAGGAGTATGGTTTGACGATGGGTGATAAGCGTCACCGCGGCAAGGGCTTCTGTCACGGACTGGACCACCACCACCAGAAGTTTTGGCTCAGACGTGGCACGCACATTGGTCAACACCTCCCCCTGCTGTCCATTGGTGTAAATCTGATTGGGAACAAAGGCCGACCGTCCGGCGACAAAGGCCTTCACCTGGGGGTTGGCAAGGTCATCTTCCCCGGCCAGCACCACACTGTGGTCAGGGTGCACAAGAATTTTTCCCTTGTCATTGACAACGTAAACATACCCCGTTTCGCCCAGGCGAAGATCAGCGGTGAAACTCAAAAGTTTTTCAACATCCACTTCGCCCACCAGCACCCCAGTGACATGGCGATCCATGGGGCTGAGCATGGGAATAAACACATTCAAAACCAAAAAATTACTCCGGGAGGAATGGATTCCACCAATGATGGCGTTGTGATCAGCGTTTGTTTCAAAAACCGGATAATCATCACGTATTTCCAGATCTGCCGCAGTATATACCCTATCCCGGCCCACCTTAACCGTTTCTTTACCCCCAGCATCGGTGAGGGCCAGGGAATAAAGGTGGGGAATATTTCGTAACAGCTGCTGCAGAAACCACTCCTGATCAAACAGATCTGCAGTTTCCAGTTCATTGGTTTCAATAATGAGCTGAACCGATTTAATCATATGGGCAAGGGAATCTTCAATAAGGTGGGCCGAATGGCTGGCGACCCCTTTGTGAATCTCCGCAAGGGAATGCAACCGAACACGCCGGATATCATTGATTGTGGTAATGCCAAACCCGGCCAGGGGAACAATTGCCAGAAGCAGAATAAAGACCGTCAGTCTGAAGCTCAGCCGATGCCACCATTTCATGGATGTTTCTCCCGAAATTAAAATTGAATATCAACGATCTCATCAGCCATGCGCCAGGTGCGGCCGGTAAATTTCAATCCCAGCCGTTCCACCAGTGATTTATTGATGATAAGCTCCAGTTTTTCAGGAAATTCCACCGGAATATTTGTGGGGTTAATCCCATTGACAATTTTATGAACCAGGCGGGCTGCCTGCTGGCCATTGGCGTATCGTGAACCGGCATAGGAGGCAAATGCACCCGATTGGATGCTGTTTTTGCCATGACCGAAAATGGGAATTTTTTCAGCCATGGCCCGGGGAAAAACAATGCTTTTAAGGGTGCGGTCAATCGGTGCCACGGGAAACTGGAGAATCACATCTGTGGTGTTACGGGATAAGGTCTCTGCGGCTTTGGTTATATCGGCATCGGATTCAACAGTTGAAACCTGCAGCGTAACGCCCAGCTCATTGGCTGCCCGCCGGGCCACGGCAAGGGACTCCACAGAGGCTACAATGGAAGGGACGTGGAAACAAAAAACTGTTTTTGTTTCGGGAAGCATCTTTTTAATAAACCAGAGACGCTTGGCGGTGAGATTGGTGTCGTTAGTATCAATACCAGTGAAGTTATTGCCGGAACTCACCATACTGGCAACTACACCCCGGTGCACCGAAGACGACACCGAAAGAAAAATGGCCGGTATCCCCGTACCGGCCGAAGCCACCAGCAGGGCATCGGCCTCTATTCCCCCTGCGGCAACGGCAATATCGGGTTTATCCGCAATGATCCCGGCGGCCAGTTCCGGCAGTCTTTTTCGATTCCCCTGGGCATTTTTAATACCATAGATAAAGGTATGATGGCTTTCTGTGGCATGTTCCACCAGCGCATCCTTTAATCCCTTCACCGTCTCCAGTCGAATATCACTGGCCATGAGAATACCGATGCGTATCTCCTTTGCCTGGGTCGCCGCCGGGGAGAACAGAAGCGTACCCAGCAGACACAACAGGCATAAAAGAGCCATCCGGGAACCTTGACGAAAAAAATCCACTGGCCGTTTTCCATGTTTTTGTCTCCCGAAGCGTTTTCCCATGGTCACCCCCCTCTTTTATATTTATTTGTATCGTTTTATAAAATCGAGTCTATTTTGTATATGGCCAGTTTAGATGATATAATGAACCAGGGCAATTCAAAAAAAATTTCCCTGGCCTGTATTTTTTCCAAAGATGCTTATATTCCATCTGATCATTTGGTTTCAATGAATGGTTTAACGTCATTTACCACTCAGGATTTAAGTCGCTCGGATATGATCCATCACTCACAAGAAAAGGAGAACGATCATGACAGATACCATTTTTTCCCCGTTTAAATTAAAAAATTTTACATTGAAAAACAGACTGGGGGTTGCCCCCATGACACGCATTTCCGCCGGTGAAGACAGCATTCCCCGGCAGGATGTGCTGGATTTTCTGGTCACCCGTGCCAAAAAAGATGTCGCCATTGTCTACACCGAAGCCATTGTCACCGATTATGAGAGCGCCCAGGGCTATCCCGGGCAAGCCCGCATGACCACCCAGCCCCAGATTGATGCCTGGAGAAAGGTCACCGATGGCATCAGAGAACAGGGGGCCGTATCCATATGCCAGATGTTCCATTGCGGGCGCATGGCATGGAAAGCCATCAACCCCGCCGGCAGGGTCATTGCCCCAAGCCCCGTAACCCCGGTCCAGAACAATCCATTCACCGGCACTCCCTACGAGATCCCCGATGAAATGAGTTCCTTTGACATGGCCCACGTAATAAACGGTTTTAAAGAAACGGCCAGGGGTGCCATGGCCGCAGGATTTGATGGGGTTGAAATCCATGCGGCCCACGGGTATCTCCTGAACCAGTTTCTCTCCACCTATTCCAATAAACGAACCGATGAATACGGCGGTTCCATGGAAAACCGATTCCGGTATGTCCGGGAAGTCATTGAGGCCGTAAGAGAAGTGATTCCCCAGGACCGTCTGCTCATTGTCAGGGTTTCCAACTGGGGCATTGCCGACATGGATGTATCGCTGTTTGAAAATAAAGCACAATGGCAGGAGATGATCCGCCTGTTTGATGCCCAACCCATAGATGCCATTTCTGTATCCACCTATAATTACGCCATGGATGCCTTTGGCTCAGGACACACCATGGCAGCCCTGACGCGTCAGGTGACAACCCTTCCCCTGATGATCTGCGGCAAAATCCATGACCGAAAAAGTGCAGAAGATGCCTTCAGGGATGCAGACATCGTCCTCAGTGGAAAATCAAGTCTGCTCAATCCCGACTGGGTGCAGGACCTTCGGGACGGAAAGGAAATGCCGGCCCACAAGTCCGAAGATGCCAACGTGGCTTATACCACCACCCCCCTGCCATAGCACAGCAGTATAAACAATGGATGGCGCACCACGGGGTTAGAAATTCAAAGGAGTTTTATTCTTGTCAAAAACCAATGGATCTCAAATAGAACTGATCCGAAGCAAACGTATGATCACAGGGGTACCAGGACAAAAAATTATTGATGACGCCTGTATGATCCATGACCATAAAAAACTGTTACGCATTGGCAGATACAAAGAGTTAAAAACGCTGTACACTGGTGAAATCCAGGATCTGGGTGAAATCACCATCACCCCCGGACTTTTAAATGCCCATTGTCACATGAAACTGTCCGGCCTTAAAGACAAAACAGTGCCTGGTCAGGGGTTTGTTCCCTGGCTGATCAGCATGATCAAAAACAACTATACCGAAACCGATTACACTGCTGCAAGAAAAGCTGTCACTGAATTCATGGATCATGGAGGATGTGCTGTGGGAGATATAACATCTGTGGCGGATATTAAAATAGCGGATATCTTCACGCAGCAGGGGCTTTCTTTTACCTGTTTCTGTGAAGCCTTTGGCTTTGTCCCCCCGGGATTACCCATGACGGATATCCCCTACAGTGCCAATGGCTGTGCCGCCATTGCCGGAGCGGGGCATGCTCTTCACACCACCAATGCCCAAACCCTTCAGCAGATTAAAGCCCAGGACAGTCAAAGGGGGCTGCCCTTTTCCATTCACCTGTCCGAACACGATGATGAAGTCGACATGCTCATGGGCAAACAGACAGCATTCCATGATCTGCTGCTTAAAGGCAACCTGATAGACGCGTCTTACATCCCCCCCATGGAACGTCCGGTGGCCCACGCCGCCGGGCTTGGTTTACTTGACAGATCCACCATTGCCGTGCATTGTGTAAAACTAAACGATGAAGACATTGACATATTGTCAGCCCATGGTAGCCATGTCTGCCTTTGCCCCCGCAGCAACGCATTTATCGGCGTGGGTCGGGCTCCCATGGAAAAGATATTGTCCGCCGGTATCAACGTAAGTCTTGGAACGGACAGTCTGGCATCCAACCATGATTTAAATCTCTGGAATGAATTGTCACATTTTATCCAGGAACTTAATCAGGAACTATCCATTGAAACGGCCGTGGGTCTCATCACCTGGAATCCGGCAAAGGCACTTTTAATGAACAGGTGGCTGGGCTCCCTGGAAGAAGGGAAACGGTTTATCTACGCCGTGATGCCCCCGGAAGTGGAGAGGCTTTTTTGCTGAAACCGGATCACACAGTTAGAGCAAACACTTGCCACAATGAAAATCGAAAGAGGTATGATACCGCCTCCGGGGACTGCCCCCGGAGGCTCTGATATCGGTGGTTTAGGTATCAAAATCAATCATGAAAAATCAATGGCTTTAAGCACCCAAAACCCAGTAGCTACTTTAAAAAACAACAGGAGGCAGCATGACCGAAAATAACACCTTGAATATTTTAAAAAAAGCAATCATTCTGGAGCAACGGGGGCATGCATTTTATAAAAAAGTTGCCCAACAGACTGAAAATAAAGCGGTGAAATCTTTTTTTGAGTCCATGGCCAGGGAAGAGACCCTTCATTTGAAGGTGCTGGCGGAACAGTTCAAATCCTTCACCGCCAGCGGTAAGTTTGAACCAGGCTCCTTTAAAGATGCCCAAAAAAGTGAATTGCCCGATGCCATTCTAACCCCGGATGTGATCAAAGGGATTGCCGCAGCAGGGTTTGAAGCCTCGGCCATCTCCGCGGCCATGGTTATGGAGCAGCGGGCCGTGAACATCTATGCCGATCAGGCCGATGCCGCCCAGGATCCCGAGGAAAAAAAGCTTTACCTCTGGCTGTCCACCTGGGAGCGGGATCACTTAACCATGCTGATGGAAATGGATCAGTTATTGCTGGATCAGGTGTGGGGAGATAACAGCTTTTGGCCCTTTTAATCCCGCAAACCCTAAACCTGGAAGGGGGAATGATTCGGGCGGATATCGCCCAGACGATCCCCCCCATTCCCCATTCATATGCCACGGGAGACATTTTTACATGATACCTGATTATCCCGATGCAGTTGAGATCACCATGGATCTGAGAGACACGCTGCATCCTCTGTTCCAGAAACTGCCGGAAGGCATTTCAGAATTCACCTTTTCCAATATCTATCTGTTTCGACAGGCGCACAACTACCGTGTTTCCCGAATGGGAAAAAAGCACATTATCATCCTGGGAAAAGACAAGGGCATTCCCTTTTTCATGTGCCCCTTTGGCCTGCCTCCCCGGGAAGGCCTTGCCACCTTGTTTGCCGACCATGGCATCCTGAAATGTGCCACCCAGACCCAGGCGGGCATCCTTAAAGAAAAGGGCTGCATCGTCACCGAAGACCGGGATAATTTTGACTATCTCTATTTCCGGGACAATCTTGCCGAGCTTACCGGCAGAAAGTATCACAAAAAAAGGAACCTCATAAAAGCATTTATCAACAACCACAACTATGAGGCTCGACCCCTTCTGGAGTCTTACATGCCCCAGGCTCTGGAAGTGCTGGAGCAATGGCGGGAAGGGCGAAGCGAAGACGGCGATTACCATGCGGCCCGGGAGGCACTGGAAAAATGTGAGCCCCTTCAGCTGTGCGGTGGTATCTACTACGTGGAAGACCGGCCCGTGGCCTACACTTTGGGAGAAGAGCTTGCCCTTGGAACCAGTTTTGTCATTCATTTTGAAAAGGCACTGGATGAATACAAGGGCATCTATCAATTCGTAAACCAGGCATTTGCCAGCATTATCACCGCTCACTACCAGACCATAAATCGGGAGCAGGACCTTGGACATCCTGGGCTCAGGCAGGCCAAGATGAGTTACCAGCCCGATGGTTTTGTGGAAAAATTTAAAATAACCAAAACCTGAATGGACAATGTGATTATCAAACCCGGCCTGTCAGATGGACCCCGATGTCGGCATCCACAGGCAACATATGACACCGGTTCCAATTTCCATATCAGGCCACCACTGCATCATCATGAATATTAACTGCCTCGGGCTGTAATACAAGTTCCCGCCTCAGCCGCTCCAGGGCCATGGCGGCAAACATTTTTTTATTCATCCCTCTGTCATCATGGGAAAAGGTGTGGGTAAAGGTCCGGGCACCGTCAGGTCCTGCCACGCCAATACACACCATACCCACGGGCCGAGTATCGCTGCCCCCCCCGGGTCCGGCAATGCCCGAGGTGGATATGCCCCAGTCCGCCCCGGCTTTTTTCCGCACTCCCAGGGCCATCTCCAGGGCCGTTTGTTCATGCACGGCACCATGAATATTCAGGGTCTCTTTTTTCACCCCCAGCACCGAGATTTTTGCCTCATTGGCATAGGTGACGGCAGAAAGGACAAAATAATCAGAACTGCCGGAAACATCGGTGATCTGGTTTGCAATAAGTCCGCCTGTACAGCTTTCAGCCACGGCAAGGGTCTGCCCCCGCTGGGTTAACAGCTGTCCCACCGTGGCTTCCATGGACAATCCCTGTGTGGAAATCACAAAGCGGCCAAGTCTTTCAAGAACCCAGGCCTTTGCCTCTGCCATTTTTTCCGAGGTCACCCACCCCGCCTCTCCGGCAAAGGGATCACTGCCGAATTTCACCTGGATAAAAGGGAAACTGGCCCGGAATCCCAATCGCATGCCGGGAAAGTTCTCATAAAAGTCTTTCAGCTTATGACCGGTTTTGGACTCGGGCAGGCCGAACACAGTTAACCTGCACAGCACCGCAGACTTGCGAGCCGGATGCCGGGCATCCATCTCGGGTAGAATATGACGCTCAAACATTGCCTTCATTTCCCGGGGCACCCCGGGCATGAAATAAAATCTGGCCCGGCCATAGTCCAGGAAAAATCCCGGGGCCGTGCCGCAGATATTGTCCATCACGGTTGCCCCAGCGGGCAGCATGGCCTGTTTTTCGTTCCCCGTTGTCATATCCCAGCCCTTGCGGGCAAAGTAGGATGCCATGGAATCAAAGGCCATCTGATTAAGCACCAGATCGTCTCCGGTGGCCACGGCCGCGGCCTGGGCCGACAGATCATCACTGGTGGGTCCAAGTCCCCCGGTGACCACCACCACATCACACCGGGTGGAAATTTCCGTCATGACATCACTTATGGTATCTATATCATCGCCAACACAGTTCACCCGGGTGACGTCCACCCCGCTTTCCCGCAACCGACGGGAAAGCCAGCTGGCGTTGGAATCATCAATGTCACCCCAGAGGACTTCATCCCCTGTGGACAATATTTCTGCTTTCATAGAAACGACCTTTCTCTCAATTTTTTTATATATAAAAATACGGCAGCAGAGCCCCCAACGGTCACCCAGATCGGCCCATTCGGAACCAAAGGCGATCAGCCCTTTTACCCTGCCGGGCGTTAAGAAGCGCAGGCTGTTTGAGGACAAACCTGCCCGCAGTTCCTGCGCTTTAGACCGGCAGGGCAAAAGGGCCGCCGACGGTCCGCGGCCGGATCGGGTGACCGTTGGGGGCGGCATCTTGCCATTTTCATCCTTCGTTGTGTCGGCTAACCGACATGACCGTTATAAAAAATTCGCCTAAGCATCGGTATCCGATGTCGGCGGTGAAGACCCGGAAATACCAAGCCACCGCCCCAGAACCGAAAAGATCTTTTTAATTCCCCGCCACAGCTTTGGCATGAGCCAGATCAAAAGTACAATAAAAAAGGCCAGCAGCGCTATAAAAATCCAAGGATGGGTCAAGGATGCCCATATGCCCCCCACCACCACCACATCTTCCAGGATGGAGGCAATCCAGTTGGAAAAGGGTTCCGGAGAAGTGTTGATCAACACCCGGGAACCGGCCTTGGCCGCATGGGAGCTGGCGGCAAGACCGCCCCCTAGAATGGCTGCGGCAACGGCCACAGACGTGTTCACCTCCCCCACGGCACCGGCGGCCAGCATCACCCCTGCCGGAATGCGCACAAAGGTATGAATGGCATCCCAGCCGGTATCCACCCCCGGGGTTTTATCCGCAACAAACTCAACAAAATACATGACACCTGCGGCCCCCATCACCAGGGGATCCATGAGGATGTGAAGATTTTCAGGCAACACGATGTTGCCCGTTGTTCCCATGATTCCCAGAACCAGCAAAGTGGCATAAAGATTAATACCACTGGCCCAGGCCGCCCCCATGGTCATGGACAGGGTGGATATGATCTGATCAAGATTTTCCATAGTTACCTCATTGCCCAAGAGAAAAATTTTTCAGCAAATTCTTGGCCTTTTCTTTAATCTCTTCTACCTGCTCACTGGAATCTCCTGGGTTCTTTATAAGGGCCTTTACATCTTCTTTGATCTGTTTCACCTCGGGAACGGAGGTCTTTAATAAAGATTCCATGTCAGGTCTGAATTTTGGTTTGTCAAAGGTCCCGCTTACAAGCACAGGTACAGTGATGCCACTGCGTTCCTGGGTATCGCCCTGTCCCTTCAGTGTGGCCACAAATTTGGGCTGCACCTTGAAATCAAGGATTTCTTTGGCCAGATCTGCATTGCCAAGCACCAGAAGCCGGATTAAAGGAGAACTCATGGTGATCCCCGGGGTATTAAAAAGCCCCCGGGTGAGGGTGAAGGGTGCCTTAAGTTCCGCAAAATCGGTCCGGGGTTTTTCCGTTGTTTGTTGAGCAAGACCAAATTTAGCAGTCACATTTCTAACCATACCAGCCAGATCCACCCCCACAAGGGCACCATCGGTGAAAATCAGCTCTCCGGTGCCATTGAGGTTCTGTTTGATAACTTCCGGAGTATCTCCAAGAAAGTTAAGATTCACATCGGCCTTCAATGCCCCTTCAAGGAACTCTTTCTGAGCAGCATCTTTAAGCAGCGGTCCCACCTGGACACCATCTGTCTTGAGATCAAAGGTACCTTTGGGCGTATCAGTCTGGACATTCAGACCAAGCGCGGATGTCATCCGACCCTGGTATAAATCCATTTTAAAGGGATCCAGATGAAATTGCCCTTTGGAGCCGGTAACTGCCATATCCAAATTTTCAATCACCATGCCCCCGGCTTTGAGTTTTCCCACCCTGGCATGTCCATCCAGCACCAGTTTACGTAAAGGTGCATAGTCTATTTTTGTGGTGGCAGAAGCAACGGGCGTTTTTCCTTTATCACCGGCACGTGATGCCACCGGGGGTGTTTGGGTATGTGAAGGTGGAAGATATCTGTCCAGATCAAGGGTATCAAGGTCCATATTAAATTTTATATCAGGCTTGGAAAACGCCTTGACTGCCCCTGAAAAAGAGATCCTGGATTCATCCAGCACCATTAGACCATCGGCAATGGACACGGCGGAGGGCGTTCCTGACAGGTTCCCTTTAAAAGAAAATTGTTTAAATGTATCCGTGGCGGGCAGAAGTCCTTCTTTTCCCAATGTTTTTAAAAGGCTCCGGGGAGAAAAGGCTGCCAGGTCCAGGGCCAGTTGAAACCGGGGTGCCGGGGTGGTGGCATCAACGACTTTTCCCTTAATTACCAGGGAAATTTCCTTTAAAAGTTTAACCGTTACATTCAAGGGAAGTTCCCCCTGTGCCGGGGGATTGCCCACCGGTCCCACCTGGCCTTTAACAGCAACAGGCTTTCCGTCCACCAGGGCCGAAAAATCAAGGACCACGGGCCCGTCAAGGGAAATATCTGTTAACAGTAAATTAACATCGGAGAAGGTTGTGGATGTTTTTTGTAACCTGTCATGCCACTCTACAATCCCGTGGGTGATGGAAAATTGATCCACTTTCAAAGCGCTCATCGGCAAACCCGTGGATGGGGCATTTCCCCCTGTAAGCGCTGTTTCCGGGGAAGACGGTTCTGCCGTCTTATCGGCACCCAGGCTGCCCGGTGCAGCAGGCCCAGGCCCCAAATTTTCCCAGTTACCGACACCGTTTACCCCTTTTATAAGCACCAGGCGTGGACCATCCATTATAAATTCCTTTACCTGTATATCCCGGGAGAACAGGGGTAAAAGCTTTACCTTGACCTTAAAGGAATGTACCGAAACAAAGGAAGATTCTTTAAAACCCGGCGGATTTCCCAATTGAATATCAGACAGAGAAACTCCCACCCAAGGAAAAAGGGACAATTTAAGGTCTTCGCTCAGGGAAAAGGGACGTCCTGTGGCCTCAGAAATCATCTTTTCCATGCGGGGCTTGTATTGCTGCACATCCACAAATCTGGGGATCAGCAACACAGCTGCCACCATGATAACAACAAGGGCAGCCATGCCCAGTAAAAACCATTTGAATATTTTTTTCATGGAAACCTCCGGATTAAAATAGTTAGGCGTGAGCAAGCCGACTATTTACAGAACAGGATCAGCAAGCTCTATCATTATTAGATTTGTACAAAGCCCTGTCAAGGAAAAGCAGTGGTTTACTCATAGAATCGGCCATTCCAGGCAGGGGGCAGGCGTACCTTGTAATCAAAGCCCGAATCTTGCCTTGAAAAGACATGCATTGTCTGATAAGGTTTATTGATTCTATCAAACCCTTTATAATAACTGGGTATTATTCTACTTTTTGCACGATGGGAATAAAATGATTAAAACATGTATAGCAGGGGCAACAGGGTACACCGGCGCAGAGCTTGTAAAATTAATCTCAGGGCACCCCGACGCAGAGGTGACAGCGGTCACCTCCCGTTCCTATGCCGGTAAAAAACTGGTGGATATTTTTCCAGCCCTGAGAAAAATGGTGAACATAACCTGTGAACCAATGGATCCGGCATCCTTAAAAGGCCGTGTTGACTGTGTGTTTCTGGCCCTACCCCACAAGGTGTCCATGTCCTATGCACCTTTTTTTATTGAAAACGGCATCAAGGTAATTGACCTGTCCGCGGATTTCAGATTCAAAGACGCAGGACTCTATGCGTCTGCATATCAGCCCCACAGTGCCCCGGAACTTCTGGAACGGGCCGTTTACGGCTTAAGTGAAATCTATGGAGACGACATCGGGCAAACCGAACTGGTGGGTAACCCGGGATGCTATCCCACAAGCCTTTTGCTGCCCCTGATCCCCCTGATCAAAGAGGGTCTAATAAGCCCCCGGGGAATTGTGTCAGACTCCAAATCCGGAGTCAGCGGTGCCGGGCGTGCCCTTTCTCTATCCTCCCATTTCTGTGAGGTCAACGAATCCTTTAAGCCTTATAAGGTAGGTGCCCACCGCCACGTGCCGGAGATGGAAGCTATTTTATCTTCCCATGCCGGAGAACCGGTGAAAATAACCTTTGTCCCACACCTGATTCCCCTGACCCGGGGCATGCTCACAACAATTTATGCCGAAGTGACACAACCCACCTCCCATGGAGCTGTGATGGACATTTTGAACCAATACTATGGCCCGGATTCCTTTGTACGCCTGCTGCCCCGGGGAGAGTTTCCCAACACTGCCCATGTCCGGGGAACCAATTTCTGTGATATAGGAGTCCATGTGGACTCTGACAGTAATCGGATCATTCTGGTCTCCGCCATTGACAACATCCTGAAAGGGGCGGCAGGCCAGGCTGTGCAGAACATGAATCTGATGTTTGGGCTAAACCAGAGACGGGGCCTTGAGCTGATTCCGGGAGCCATATAACGATCATGTCGGTCTGCCGACACAACGAATAATGAAAAAGGCATTATGCCGCCCCCAACGGCCACCCGCTCCGACCGGACCGTCGGCGACCCTTTTGCCCTGCCGGTCTAAAGCGCCATTACCGCAGGCACTGTCCTCAAACAGCCTGCGATTTGGTACAATCGGCAGGCAAAAGGCCTGATTTCCTTTGGCTCCGAATGGGCCGGAACGGGTGACCGTTGGGAGAACTCTGCTGTCGACCTCAGCAGTATCCCCCAATATTGAAAAAACCCCTGGAATCCAATATGAGCCTCCATAGACAATTCAAGATATGCACACAATACCGCATTGTTTGCCACCACGGAGAGGCCCTGCTTAAAAAATTAAAACCCCTGTTTTCCATGCACTTACCCCGTCCGCAACTTCCGGTTATCCTCAGCTTGCTTGTGGTAATACTAGTTGTATGTTGTGTGCATCAGCACAGACAATTGAATCAAATGACGGCCATCACCACTCGTCTGCAACACTCCATTCACAGACAACATGACACCCTCCAGGAACAGGAAAACAAAATCATGCTCCAGCAGATAAAAGCCCGGGATCAGTCACAAGAATTCATGGAACTGACCCGACGCAACCAAACCATGTCAGCTCAGGTAAAACAAATGAGCCTGGAAACCGCCCGACTTAGAGCCCTTGGAAAAGAACTTAGGCATCTTGCCCATCTGAACACACCTTTTACCTCCCCGGAGCCTTCCCAAACCGTCATGACAGGAATGGGGGGCACCTCCCGGGAGCCTACGCCCTTGCTTTGCCTGTCCGTTGATTTGCCCTCCCATGGACTGGACCAGGAAATGGATTCCCTGCAAAAGGCAATAGCACTTAACCGGCAGCAACTGAGCCTTGGCATTGATAATTTCAACGTCCTTAAAAATGATCTAAAGATCAATAATGATATCCGGGCACGGACCCCTGCCATCCAGCCGGCTCCGGGGATTGTCAGCTGCAAATTTGGGAAACGGATATCACCTTTCTCAAACAAACCCGAGTTTCACACAGGCATAGATATCGCCAACAGGAAAGGTACCCCGGTGGTGGCCTCGGCCCGGGGCACCGTGATATTTGCCCGAAAAAAATGGCTCATAGGCAACCTTGTCGTTATTGATCACGGCAACGGTATCGTCACCAAATACGGGCATCTTGATAAAATTCTGGTAAAGAAAGAAGATCAGGTAAACCGCGGAGACACAATTGGTCTCATGGGCAATACCGGAAAAAGTACAGGCCCCCATGTCCACTATGAAGTCCTTGTGAAAGGTGAATCCCAGGACCCGTCCCGGTACTTTTCCACTGAAATGGCCACGACCGATGCATCAAATAGCCTTAAACAAAAAGACAAAACTCAATAAGGCATTACGTTGAACCCTCTAAAAAAAATATTTCATTTTTTTCAATTCGTGCTTATATATTGTTAATACATAAATTTTTTTCAACTTTTTAAGGTAATTTATCGACATGGTTTTCAGTTTACTCACCAGAATATTCGGCTCCAGCAACGATCGGGCAATAAAAAAACTTCTACCCTTGGTGGAAAAAATAAATGCACTGGAATCGGATTTCCAGCAGCTTGAAGATGTGGAACTAACCGGAAAGACCGTTGAATTTCAGAACCGGTATCAGGGAGGGGAAACTCTTGATGAGCTGCTGCCCGAAGCCTTTGCCCTGGTGCGGGAAGCCTCCTGGCGCAAGCTCAACATGCGTCACTTTGATGTCCAGCTCATCGGCGGCATTGCCCTGCACCAGGGAATTATCGCAGAAATGAAAACCGGAGAGGGAAAGACCCTCATGTCCACCCTGCCCGCTTATCTCAATGCCCTGTCCGGAAAAGGCGTTCATGTGGTAACGGTAAATGATTATCTTGCCAAGCGTGATGCCGAGTGGATGGGTGAAATATACAGTTTTCTTGGCATGAAAGTTGGCGTTATCATCCATGACATGAATGACAAAGAAAGAAAAAAGGCCTATAACGCGGACATCACCTATGGTACCAACAACGAGTTCGGATTTGATTATCTCCGGGACAACATGAAGTTTGACCGGGAATCTCTGGCCCAGCGGGAACTTAATTTTGCCATTGTGGATGAGGTGGACAGTATTCTCATTGATGAGGCCAGAACACCTCTGATCATCTCCGGGCCTGCGGAAAAATCCACCCACCTGTACCAGCAGGCGGATACCATCATGCCGGCCTTTAAAAGGGAAGAAGATTATACCATTGATGAAGAGGCCAAAAGTGTCATGCTCACCGAAGCCGGTGTGGCCAAGGGCGAAAAACTTTTGGGGGTGGAAAACCTCTATGACCCCGGCAACATTGAGACCCTTCACCATCTGACACAGGCCTTAAAGGCCCACACTCTGTTCAAGCGGGATGTGGACTATATCGTAAAAAACGACGAGGTGGTCATTGTGGACGAGTTCACCGGCAGACTCATGGCCGGAAGACGTTATAGTGAAGGGCTTCACCAGGCCCTGGAAGCCAAGGAAAAGGTAAAAATAGCCAATGAAAACCAGACCCTTGCCGCCATCACCTTTCAGAATTTTTTCCGCATGTACGATAAGCTGAGCGGCATGACCGGCACAGCCGAAACCGAAGCCGTTGAATTTAAGAAAATTTACAATCTGGATGTTCTGGTGATTCCCACCCATCGTCCCATGATACGAAAGGATTTTCCCGACGTCATTTATAAAACCCAGACGGAAAAATACAATGCCGCCATACAGGAAATCATCCGGCTGAATCGAAAGGGTCAGCCGGTGCTGGTGGGAACCATATCCATAGATGTATCCGAAGATCTTAGTAAAAAACTTAAAAAAATGGGAGTGAAGCACACTGTCTTAAATGCCAAGCACCACCAGGCTGAGGCCGAAATTGTGGCCAATGCTGGTCAGAGGGGGGCTGTCACCATCTCCACCAACATGGCAGGCCGTGGAACGGATATTGTCCTTGGCGAGGGTGTTAAAGAGCTGGGGGGACTTCATATTCTGGGCACCTCACGCCACGAATCCCGGCGAATAGACAACCAGCTCCGGGGCCGGTCCGGCCGCCAGGGGGATGAAGGTTCTTCCCGGTTTTATCTCTCCCTTGAAGATGATCTGCTACGAATCTTCGGCGGAGAACGGATCACCGCCATCATGGATCGCATGGGCATTGACGAAGGCGAACCCATTGAGCACAAACTTATCAGCCGGGCCATTGAAAACGCCCAGTCCAAGGTGGAAGGTCACAACTTTGAAATCAGAAAGCAGCTCATTGAATATGATGACGTGATGAATCAGCAGCGGGAGGTGATCTACCGCCAGCGGCGCCAGGCATTACAGGAAGGAGATCTCAAATCTGAAATCATTGAAATGATCGAAGAAAAAGTCTTTGACATCATGGATCGCTTTAAGGAAGACAAGTTGCCCATGGAAGAATGGGACTGGAAGGGTATCGCCGATGCCGTAAAGCGCCAGTTTGATTTTAAAATCAACCCGGAGACCATCACGGCCCAGGCAGCAGATGCCAATGAAGGTGCCCGGCTTATTTCTGACCAGGCCCTGGCACTGTATGCCACCAAAGAGGCCATGATCGGGGAAGAAGACGCCCGGCAGCTGGAGCGCTACATCATGCTTCAGACCGTGGACACCCTGTGGAAAGAGCACCTCCTAAACATGGATCATCTCAAGGAAGGCATCGGGCTTAGAAGTTATGCCCAGCAGAATCCCTTGATTATCTATAAAAAAGAAGGCTATGAAATGTTCCAGGGCCTCATTGAGCGGATTCGGGAAGAAACCCTGGGCATTTTGTTCAGAATTCAGATAGCCCCTTCCGCAGAGGTACCTGTCATGAAGAAACCCGAAAACGATAATCTGATCCTGTCCGGCTCGGACAAATCTCTGCCTCGACAACCGGTGAAACGATCCCAGGCAAAGATAGGCAGAAATGATCTCTGCAATTGCGGCAGCGGTAAAAAATACAAAAAATGCTGTGGAGCGTGATGTACAAATGAGTATTACCAATCCGGAAATCCGGGAAGAAATCACATCAGATGCCTCGCACAGGGAAAAAGAACCCCCCATGTACAAGGTGTTTCTGCACAACGATGACTATACCACCATGGATTTTGTTGTGGAAATTTTAATGACAATTTTTGGAAAATCCCTTGATAAAGCAACCCGGATAATGCTTAATATTCATGAACAAGGGATGGGACTTTGCGGCGTATATACCCATGGGGTTGCAGAAACAAAAGTCACCACGGTACACAACCTTGCAAGGGAGCAGGGATTTCCCTTAAAAAGCACAATGGAGAAGGAGTAGCCATGATAAGCAAAGAATTGAGCGCAACATTGGGTGCGGCAGTCAAAGAGGCCAAAAAGAGACGGCACGAATATGTCTGTGTGGAGCACGTCCTCTATGCCATCCTGACACATGGCAAAGGTGCTGAAACAGTAAAAGAATGCGGGGGAAACCCAGAAAATATAAAAAGGAATCTGGATATCTTTTTTAAGGAAAAAATGGCTGCCATGGACGATGAAAAAGAGTATGTCCTCCAGCAGACCATTGGATTCCAGCGCATGATCCAGCGAGCCATCAACCATGCCCGATCCGCTGAAAAAGCAGAAGTAAATTTAGGAGATATCCTGGCATCCATTTTCCAGGAAAAAGACTCCCATGCCGCCTTTTACCTGGAAGCAGAAGGCATTAGCCGCCTGGATGTCCTCAACTATATATCCCACAGTGCAGGCCCCACCACCCCTCCCCCGGGCCCAGGCCTTGATCCCATCCGACCGACACCCAGGCCCGGTCAGAAAACCAAAAAAGAAGGTCCCCTGGAACTTTTCACCATTGATCTTCTAAAAAAAGCGGCGAAGGGAAAAATTGACCCCCTCATCGGTCGTGAGAATGAAACGGACAGAGCCCTTCAGGTGCTGTGTCGAAGACGGAAAAACAACCCGGTATTCGTGGGGGACCCCGGTGTGGGAAAAACCGCTCTGGCAGAAGGTCTTGCCCTGAAGGCATTTCAGGATGAAGTTCCACCGTTTCTCAAGGATGCTGAAATGTTTGCCCTGGACATGGGGGCACTGCTGGCAGGCACCAAGTACCGAGGCGATTTTGAACAGCGGTTAAAGGATGTCATCACAGCCCTGGAAAACAAGGAAAACGCCCTGTTATTCATTGATGAAATCCACACAGTGGTGGGGGCCGGTGCAACCAGCAGCGGTTCCATGGATGCATCCAATATTTTAAAACCGGCCCTGACCACCGGCAGCATCCGATGCGTGGGGTCCACCACCTATGAAGAGTACAAAAATTATTTCGAAAAGGACCGGGCACTTTCCCGGCGGTTTGAAAAAATTGAAGTTCCGGAACCCAGTGTGGATGAAACCATTGAGATCTTAAAGGGTCTCAAGGGATGCTACGAGGAACACCATGGGCTTACCTACACCGATGAGGCCCTGGAAGCTGCGGCTCGCCTTTCAGCCAAACACATCAACGACCGGTTTCTTCCGGACAAGGCCATTGACGTCATTGACGAGACCGGGTCCCTGATTCGCCTGTCCGACAATGCCCGGCGCAAAAACATTCTGGTGGGAGACATTGAAAAAACCGTTGCCAAAATGGCCCGGATCCCTGCCACCAGCGTCACCGCAACGGACAAATTAAACCTTGAAAATCTGGATAAAAAACTATCCCATGTGATTTTCGGCCAGGACACTGCCATTGCAACCCTTGCCACTGCCATCAAACGCTCCAGGGCCGGACTTTCAGCCCCGGACCGCCCCATTGGCTCCTTTCTTTTCACCGGACCCACTGGGGTGGGCAAAACGGAAGTGGCACGACAGCTGGCCTTTCACATGGGGGTGAAGTTTCTACGGTTTGACATGAGCGAATACATGGAAAAACATGCGGTGTCACGACTAATTGGTGCCCCTCCAGGTTATGTTGGATTTGAGCAGGGTGGTATCCTCACAGACAATATCCGCAAAAACCCCCATTCGGTGCTGTTACTGGATGAAATTGAAAAGGCCCACCAGGATCTATTTAATATTTTGCTCCAGGTCATGGACTATGCCACCTTGACGGACAACAACGGCAAATCAGCTGATTTCAGAAACGTGGTGATCATCATGACTTCCAATGCCGGGGCAAGGGACATGACTGCCAACACCATTGGATTCGGAGATCAGGTACAAGATGTAAAAGCCAAGGGCTCCCGGGCCATTGAACGCACCTTCAGCCCCGAATTCAGAAATCGTCTGGATTCCATGATCCAGTTCAACGCCTTGTCCCATGAGGTCATGGAACTAATTGTGGACAAGGGAATGAAGGCACTAAGAGAGCTGTTAAAGCCCAAAAACGTTACCTTAAAGTACAACGCCAAAGTCAGATCCTGGCTGGCCCGGGAAGGTTATGATCCCAAGTTTGGTGCCCGTCCCCTGGATCGGGTAATCCAGACCCGTATTAAAGACAATCTCACAGATGAGATCCTGTTTGGTCAGCTGGAAAAGGGTGGCACCGTCTCCCTGGGCATTCGCAACAACGAAATTTCCTTTAATTATAAAAAATAAATGCCGGTTTTCAGATTATCGGAGGCCCTTGTTTTCCCCCCGCCCCACCTGGCACGGGAAGACGGACTGCTGTGTGTGGGGGGGGATCTGTCCCCCCAGCGCCTGATCCTGGCCTATCAGAATGGTATTTTTCCCTGGTTTTCCCATGGAGAGCCCCTTTTGTGGTGGTCCCCGGACCCCAGAATGGTGCTGTTTCCCCGCAACATCAATATCTCCCGAAGCCTTAAAAAATGCATAAGGAAAGGCCAGTTCACCATCACCATGGACACCTGTTTCAGGGAAGTCATCACGGCATGTGCAGATTCGCGCACACGGAAAGGTGAAGAGACCTGGCTGGTGGACGGCATGATCCCGGCTTACATCCATCTCCACGAAATGGGCCTGGCCCATTCCGTGGAAACCTGGCAGAACAAAGTTCTTGTGGGGGGGCTTTACGGGATTTCATTGGGACGCACCTTTTTTGGGGAATCCATGTTTTCCTTTGTGAGCAATAGCTCCAAAGTGGCCCTGGCCGCCCTATGTCATCATCTGACGGCCCTGAAATTTGATCTCATTGACTGCCAGGTGGCCACCACACATCTTGCATCCATGGGGGCTGTGGATATTCCAAGAAGCCTGTTCATACAAAAACTTACCAGATCTTTAAACAAGAAACCCATCAAGGGCCAATGGACCTTTGACGGGTTTTTTTGAACAGTATCGCTGTAGTGGTAAATATCAAGGTTTAATCTTCATCGGGAAGACGCACCACCAGCACAGGCACATGGGAGCGTCGAAGCACACGCTTGGTGATACTGCCCATCATCACATCGGCAAGGGTGGAGTGTCCCCGGCTTCCCATGACAATAAGATCACAGTTTCGCTCTTTACTCTGCTTTAAAATCTCTTTCACCGGGTTGCCCCGCTCAATGATGATCTCATCGGCAAGGCTGGTTTCATTATCCTTGCGAACATCCTGGGAAAATTGATCCAGCACGTCCCGGATGAGCACATGATCCCGCTTTTTTGCAATCAGGGACTCCCGGGTCTCATTATAATGGGTACTTTTAATCTCATCCCATTTTTCCTGCTTGATATATCCGGAAACATTGGCTTCCATAATGTTCTGTTCTTCGGGCATGACATGCAGGATGGTAATCTTTGCCTGGTAAAGATCCGCAAGGCTCACGGCATAGGCAAAGGCATACCGGGCATTGTCCGACAGATCTGTGGGATACAAAATATTGGATACATTTACTTGGGGTAACTTCATTTTAACCTCTTATGATGGAGATGGGTAGTGGGCAGCCCACTGCTTTTAAATTAAAAAAGTACTTTACACCTTCTTGAAATAATTTCCACAAAATAAGGAAATCTGTTCGGGAAGCGTAAAGTACTTTTGAAGTGTTATGATGATCAGGCAGCTTTCTTCCGAAACATTCCTTTGACGTAATCGATCCAGATAAAGCTGAAAAACCAGGAATAGGCCCAGGTACCCAAGACGATGAAGATAAAGGCCTTGGTGATATCCATGGTGGAACCGTCCAGGGAAAATCCAGGGACATAACCGAAAAGAAGCGGCCCCAGATACAGGAACTTGGCAAATTTAAAGGCGGTGAAGGCTGTCTTCCACATGTTTGCCTTGGCAATGGTAGCCCCGGCAAAGGCGGCAATGCACACCGGCGGCGTGATATTGGAATCCTGGGAAAGCCAGTACACGATCATGTGGGCGGCAAGTTCGTTGACCCCGAGATGGGTCAGAGCCGGTACGGCCACAACGGCGGTGATAAGGTAGGCGGCTGTAACCGGAACCCCCATTCCCAATACCAGGGAGGCCATGGCCACCATGATGATGGTCATTAAAAGAGATCCGCCAGCAAGTTCAATCATGATATCGGCAAAGGTCAGCACCAGGCCGGAGAAGGTCAACACACCAATGATGATACCGATAATTCCCACGGTGGCACCCACCTTGAGGCTGTTTTCAGTTCCCTCACGGGAAGCTTCAACAAACTCCTTGAACCCCATGCGGGTATCCTTTCTCACCCAGCTGATGGCAATGCAGGAAATAAGACCGATGATGGCGGAATATCCCGGGGAAAAACCCGTTAGCATAAAGACGGTAATCAGCACCAGGGGAAGAATATAGAACCATTCCTGTTTAAAAATTTCCATGGCGCTGTGTTCGGATTTTTCGCCCACAATGTTGAAACGCTTGGCTTCGTAGTGCACCATGACAAAAACGGAAAAAAAATACATGAAAGCGGGAAAAATGGCCACTAGCATGATTCTGGAATAGGGAAGACCGGTGAGTTCTGCCATGATAAATCCCCCGGCACCCATAATGGGGGGCATGAACATGCCGCCAATGGAGGCAGCCGGCTCAATGGCACCGGCCACATGGGGTTTAAATCCGGCTTTTTTCATCATGGGGATGGTGAATGCCCCGGTGGAAACGGTATTGGCAATGGCACTGCCGGAAATGGACCCGAAAAGACCACTGGCAATAACAGATACCTTGGCGGGACCTCCCAGCTTATGACCCACAGCCGCCAGGGGCCAGTCAATAAAGAATCGCTGGGCACCGCATTTTTCCAGAAAGGCACCAAAAAGCACAAATAAAATCACATAGGTGGCAAGCACATTGGCCATGATGCCAAACACGCCGTCACTCTTATAAAAAATACTGGTACAAAGTTCTGTGAAAGGTGCACCCGCATGGGAAATCAAATCCGGGGCCTTATATCCATACACCCCGTAAAACAGCATAATAACACCGATGAAAACAAACACGTTTCCCACCACCCGACGGGCCAGTTCAATACCGATCAAAACACCCACAATGGCCACCATCATGTCAAACTGGGTCTCGGCACCGGTGCGGTAATTGATGGCTTCAAAATTCAAAATCCAATAGCCCACGCAGAAAATGGATAACAGTATTAACAAATAATCCACAATTCGCATAATGGTGGATTTGGATTTATAAAGCAAAAAAATGAGGATATAGGTGATGATAACATAGATGCCCCTGTGATACTGAGTGGATGCCGGCTGTATGACCGCGGCATAGGAATAAAACAGCACAAGAATCACCGAACAGACATCAAATACTATTTTTTCAAATCGATTTAATTTTTCGTACACTGTTGGCCGCCTGTTGTTATGGTTCTTTTTTAAGTTTAAAGAAACCGGCTGGTAGGATTGAGTGGGGCGGTGCAGACGATACCGTCATCATAACCATCTCATCTGCACCATGGAGAATTATGAATTATAAGAGACCTTTTTCTTTCCAAAATTTTTCAGCACCGGGGTGAAGGGGAGTAACGATTCCCTTAATACCGGTTTTAACGGCCATTTCTTTAAATGTTTTTTTCTGGCTGATCATATGTTTAAGACCTTCGTCGCTGTAAATGATGGAAAGCATTTCATACACGACATCGGGGGAAACATCGGCGTTGGCAACCCACAGAGCAGAGTCCTGGAAGGAAGGAGAATCATAGTCAGCACCCTTGTAAGTACCGGCGGGGATAACAAGTTTTGAAAAATAAGGATATTCCTTGAAAAATCCAGCAGCTTCGGCATCGGCTCCCAGATTGACCAAATCAATGTCATTGGTCTGGGCCGCCATGATAACAGCACCACTTGGGAATGCGGTAAACAGCCAGAAAGCGTCCAGCTGATTGTTTCCAAAGGCCTGGGCCGCATCATTGTAACCCATGGCATTTCTTTCAATTTTATCCCAGACGCCCATGTAGGAAAAGAAAAGTTCACAATTGGCAAAGGCACCGGAACCGGCATTACCCACGCCCACTTTTTTACCCACAAGGTCTTTTACGCTTTTAATGCCGGAACCGGCACGGACAACCAGCTGACCTGGCGCACCATAAAGATAGGATACGGCCTTGACATTCTCATATACCGTGGTGTCATTTTTCATCTTACCTTTGCTGCCCAGCCATACATGACCAGAATAGACAACGCTCATGTGCTGCCGCCCGGCATTGGTTTTTCTTAAATTTTCCACGGATCCGGCTGAGGACTGGGCCTGTACTTTGAAGTTTTCGGCAGCTTTAATGGGCTTAAAAACCTGAATGGCATTGGCCACCACCTGGAAAGTACCACCGGCAGGACCACCACCAAAAATTATTCTTTCTTTTTTTGCAAAGGCGGATGCTGAAAAAATCAGTGACATGGCAAAAAAAAGACAGATTCCCGTGATAAGAGCAAGGTGTTTACTTTTCATGAAATTCTCCTTGAGTTAATATGTAATGGGTTGTGTAAATGGATCTTGTTGGAAAATGCTGCATGTTATTTTTTTAACAGCGCCATGGTGAAAGATCAATGCGTGTATTTCTGATTATCATGTAGGTATTTTTCTTACATAGACATATAGCACACTGAAATAAAACAATATTATTGTATTTGTAGGTTTTTTACCTACATCACAATCCGAAATTCTCTTATTGCCTCAAAAATGCCTTGATTGTAAAATCCGAATCACCATTTTATTTCATGGTGGGGTTCAAAGCCTCGTCGCAGGAATCAATGATAAAAGGGAGGCAGGAGTGAAGATAAAATATGGGTTTTTCTTATTAGCGCTGATGATGGCGGGTATACTGGGCAGATCCATGGCATCAGATGCCCCCATTGTCATCCGTTTTTCCCATGTGGTGAGCGAAAACACTCCCAAAGGCTGGGGAGCAAAGGAATTTGCCCGGCGCGTCAACCAGGAACTCCATGGAAAAGTGCGAGTGGATGTATTTCCCAATGGAACACTTTACCAGGACAATCAGGCCATTGAAGCACTGGCTGCCGGTGATCTTGAAATGGCAGCACCCTCTTCTGCCAAATTCATGGGAATGGTTCCCGCCCTGCAGCTGTTTGACATGCCCTTTCTCTTTTCCGACATCCATTCGGTGCATGCCACCA
This sequence comes from Desulfocicer niacini, assembly GCF_054657595.1. NCBI lineage: Bacteria > Pseudomonadati > Thermodesulfobacteriota > Desulfobacteria > Desulfobacterales > Desulfobacteraceae > Desulfocicer > Desulfocicer niacini. Next base: position 4,860 of record NZ_BAAHYK010000044.1, on the reverse strand, counting down.
TTGACGGTGTCATCGGACAGGAAATGAAGGATATTTTTCTGCACCGCCGCCTTGGTATCCGCCTTTTGACCTTCTGGGACAATGCCTTTAAACAGTTCACCTGTAATGTCACCCCCCTTTTGTCCCCCGATGATTTCAAGGGACTTAAATTCAGAATCATGAGTTCCGACGTTCTGGAATCCCAGATGACATCCCTGGGAGCTTCGGGAATCCGCCTGCCTTTCCAGGAGGTGTATGATGCCCTTGAGCGGGGAATTGTGGATGGGCAGGAAAATACGGCATCAAACATCTACACAGGTAACTTTCATAAGGTACAGCGGTACATGACCTTTTCAGATCATGGATATCTGGGATATGTGGTGATCATTAATGATGCTTTCTGGAACACGCTGCCCAGAATGATCCAGAAAAAACTGAACACCATTCTGGATGAAGTGACACAGGATGTGAGACAAAAAGCCCGGGAACTTGATATCAAGCAGTCGGCAATGATCAGATCCTATGCCGCGACCCATGGTCAGCCGGTAATAACAGTGCTCAACGCAGCCCAGAAAAAAGGAATCCAAAAGGCCATGGGACCTGTTTACCAAAAATTTTCCAGCATTGTACCGGAGCGCTGGATATCCACCATCACAAAGATGTAACTCCTCAGTAGCCTTTTTTCAATATCGCAGAGAAGGGTGGTTGATAAAACAGGATAATACACGGGTATTCCCTCAAAAGGACTTGACACTTGTCAAGCCTCAAAAGTCATCCGGCTTTCAGGAATTTCACCTTTTTGTCACGGGCTGGGTTATCCATGGGATAAAATGAAGAGTCATATACCAGTGCTGGTGATTTAAACAGGGATTTTTGATTCACCACGGATCCATTCCGAGTTACCGGTGCCGGAATGGTCATGGATTCCAAGGAGGAATCTGCTGCCCCATTGATCGTGGACTCAAGCAGACGTTTTTCAGCCCCCCTTCCCCCCACAAGCACAGCCATGCTGCCAAGCATCTGCTGCATCTTAAATGCCTGCTGCCGCAACAGTTCCGATGCATATGCCGATTCTTCAGCAGCCGATGCATTATGGTGAACCACCCGGCTCATCTGCTCCACCTCCAGGTTTACCCGTTCAACATCATTTGCCTGGGTCAGGGATGTTTCTGAAATGCCTCTCAATAACAGTCCCACCTGGGTGGCAGACGCAATCACCTCCTTAAATGTCTCCTGGGCCTGGGTCACCACTGTGGCCCCATCCTGAATATCCTGGGCAACGGCCATAAACTCCCCTTTCTCCTGGGTGACAGCGACACTCCACTGCTTAATTTTTACCGGGGCAAATCCGGCAACCTTGTCATTTGACTTAAAGATATAATCCAATTATCCAGGGCCTCAATGTTTTTCAACAAACTCTCATTGACCCGTTTTGCGGTGAGTTCATCTATTCCCATACCGCCATAAAACCGAATATCCATACCGCCAAAACTGCTGTAACTGGTGGCCATGGCCTGGGAAATGAGCCTTTGTTCTTTTAAAAAACGTTCCACGGACTGGGCCAGCCCATCTGCAATGCGCAGGGACTGAGTGACGGCCACCTGTTCCATGGCTCCGGTGGATTTGATACAGGAAATATACCCCATCACCACAAGCGGAATCATGACCAGAAAAGATGCCCCGATAACCATTTTTGCTTTCAATCCCAGCCTTGCATTCAATTTGGAAATTACGGACCTCTGCGTGAAAGAAATCATGTTTTGCTCCTGAATAATTCATTGAGATATAGGCAAACTTCAAAAAGATATCATTGGGCGAACAATACATTCAAAATATTAGAAACTGATTAAAATGGAATTAAAAGTGAATGGATCATTTATCCATATTAAATTTCAATTAAAACAGTAAAGATACTCGGTTTATAATCAAAGTCGTAAGGGGAAAGCGCCCAACGAGTATCGTCGGTTTTTTTGGCTGCTTACCCATGACGTTCAAGGCAGCCCTGCCGGAAAAACTGAGAACAGAAAAATTCCTCCCCCTAACAAAATTATAACATTCCCCTAAACGTTAACTAATGCTAAACAGGTATATACCCAACTGACGTGAATTGATGGTCCTCTAAAAAATGAGTGACCATGAAACCATAAAGTGGGGACTGTTTTGACACCATTTAATCTGATCATTGTACTGCTGCTGCTCTCCGCGGCAGGATTCTATTTTGGAAAGCGCCAGGCGTTTTCCGTTTCCCAAACCCAGGGCGGACCGGCATCCCTGCACTCCCGTCCAGCATATTATGGCACCCTGGCCGCCCTGTGGTGTGCCATACCTGCTTTAATTATATTTTCACTCTGGATGATAATTGAGCCGGGCATCATCATTAAACTTGTGGTATCCCAGCTGCCCCAGGAGATACAGACCCTTCCTGCAGATCGACTGAACCTGATCATCAACGACATCGGCAACCTGGTCAATGGCAACATCGTCTCCGGAGAAGTAAATGGCGTGATGCAGGTGGCAGCAGATCACTATCATCACCTTAGAGGAATAAGCCGTGCAGCCCTGTGGGTCATTGTACTGGTGATGGCCATGGGGGGAACCCTTGGCGTATGGAAACTGATTTCTCCTGATTTACGGGCCAGAAATCATGTGGAAAAAGTGGTGCAGGTGCTGCTCATAGGCTGTTCCGCCGTTGCCATCCTCACCACCATCGGCATCGTGCTTTCAGTGCTGTATGAAGCCCTTCGATTTTTCAAAACCATCCCCCTGACGGAATTTCTTTTCGGCCTGGAATGGAGTCCCCAGATGGCCATCCGGGCCGACCAGGTGGGGTCATCCGGTGCCTTTGGGGCCATACCGGTTTTTACAGGCACCCTCATGGTCTCAGCCATTGCCATGTTTGTGGCCGTTCCCATCGGACTTATGTCAGCCATTTACCTCTCTGAGTATGCCAATCGTCGCGCACGGGCAGTGGTGAAGCCGCTGCTGGAAATCCTGGCTGGTATCCCCACAGTGGTGTACGGGTTCTTTGCCGCCCTGGTGGTGGCTCCCCTGATTCGCAATGCCGGTGCCAGCATGGGTGTCACCGTCTCTTCGGAAAGTGCCCTGGCCGCGGGGCTTGTCATGGGAATCATGATTATTCCTTTTGTCTCTTCCCTTTCCGATGACGTCATCAATGCCGTTCCCCAGTCCCTGCGGGACGGTGCCTACGGCCTTGGCTCCACCCACTCGGAAACCATCCGCCAGGTGGTAATTCCGGCGGCCCTTCCCGGTATTGTGGGGGGAGTGTTGCTGGCAGTTTCCCGGGCCATCGGAGAGACCATGATCGTGGTCATGGCCGCCGGACTTTCGGCAAACCTCACCGCCAACCCATTAAAAACCGTCACCACAGTTACCGTACAGATAGTAACCCTGCTGGTGGGTGATCAGGAATTTGACAGTCCCAAAACCCTGGCTGCCTTTGCTCTGGGGCTGTTGCTGTTTGTGGTGACCTTGATACTGAATGTCATTGCCTTATACGTTGTGCGAAAATACAGGGAGCAATATGAGTAATCAAATCACATCAACGGTGAGAGACCAGGGGGTTATTCCTGGTCAAGAATCAAAAGAAACTCGCCCCACCAAAACAGCGGACAACACTACGAAAAAACCATCAGGGGCAACAGGCCATGGGGATGCGCTGCATCGTTCACCTGCCCAGACCGCTGAAATCGTTCAAAAGGGGCTGGCCCGAAGATACCATTCGGAAAAACGGTTTCGATTGTTGGGTATTTCAGCCATACTGCTGAGCCTGACGTTTCTGTCCATTTTATTTATTTCCATTTTCAGCAACGGGTACACGGCATTCAAGCAGACGGTGGTACAGATAGATGCATTTCTGAACCCGGAAGAGCTGGATATGGATCACCTGGAGCAGGCCGATTACCAGGGCATGATTAAGGCATCATTGAGGACCATGTTCCCGACGGTGCAAAAGCGACGGGACAAGAAACAATTGTATGGCATGATCAGCTCAGGGGCAGCCTTTCAATTGATGGATTATGTCCAGGAACACCCGGAGGATATCGGCAAAACCATTCAATTGTGGGTACCGGCAGACGATGACGTGGACATGCTGATGAAGGGGCATATAAAAAGAGATGGGCTCGAGGTGAACCGACGGCTCAATGACATGCAACTCTCCTGGGTGGACCGGCTCATGGAGCAGGAACGGATCAGAAAACGGTTTAATGTGGATTTTTTCACCTCGGGTGATTCCCGCGAACCCGAACTTGCCGGTATCTGGGGTGCCACCTGCGGTTCCTTTTACACGCTGATGATCACGCTGTTACTCTCTTTTCCCATGGGGGTGGGGGCGGCCATTTACCTTGAAGAGTTTGCCCCTAAAAATCGCTGGACCGATGTGATTGAGGTCAATATCAACAATCTGGCGGCAGTACCCTCCATTGTATTCGGGTTGCTGGGGCTGGCCATGTTCCTTAATTTATTCGGACTGCCCCGATCTGCTCCCCTGGTGGGGGGGCTGGTGCTGACCCTCATGACGCTGCCCACCATCATCATTGCCGGACGGGCTGCCCTCAAATCGGTGCCCCCCTCCATCCGGGAAGCGGCCCTTGGCATCGGGGCATCCAAAACCCAGATGGTCACCCACCACGTACTGCCCCTGGCCATGCCCGGCATGCTCACTGGTACCATCATCGGCATGGCCCAGGCACTGGGAGAAACAGCGCCATTGCTGATGATCGGCATGGTGGCATTTATCGTGGACATCCCCGGCGGGTTCACCGATCCCTCAACGGTACTGCCGGTACAGATTTTTTTGTGGGCCGACAGCCCCGAGCGGGCGTTTCTTGAAAAAACATCAGCAGCAATAATGGTTTTGTT
>NZ_BAAHYK010000043.1:0-52114 GCF_054657595.1 Desulfocicer niacini | reverse complement strand
ATTGTTTGTCTTTACCAAAGCAGGTGATTGATGAATGTGCCCAGCATGATAACAAATCCACATTTCTGATGCTGCTTGACCCAAGGAATGCGAATGAGGTGAGTGCCGATTTGCTACCCGCCCATGACAAGCCCGCTGCACACGGCAAACAGCATATAACTTCCCTTGGACATGACTCGCTTCCCATCAGAGCAGAGCTTGTTGATCCAGAATATATACCTGATACAGTCAACACTGATAGCGGGATTCCAACCCAGAATGCATGGAAAAACCTCTTTCCATCAATCACCTTGCTTGCTTGTTTTCTCCATATGTTTATTGGTATTCATAATCGGTCCAAAAAAAATTTACAGATATCTTTCAAGATGTTGCTACTAAATTTTGTGATTATTATGAGGGTGCATTTCGGGCTATTTTTTTCACAAAGAGTTCATGAATGGTGCATCAATACCAAAGCGCCCCCAATTATTTTAGAAAAAATCAAAAAAATTAGAGGAAATTTAGCGCAATTCACAGTAGCTTATAATTTTCCAGGGTCTCATCATACCAGCAATATGATTGACTGTCTGATGCAACGAATGGATCGACATCTTTTCAGTACTCAGTATTTTCATGGTACTTTTGATTCTGCAACCCTTAGTATACGAACTTGGGCTTTGATACAAAATTTTGCTCCTTTCAACCCTCAAACGATAAAAAAACCTGTGTTGCTGGGGGGAAGATTAAAAGCATAGAAACAACTTGAATCATGCACAGAAAAATTTAAGGAGGCAAGCATGGAGACTGGATTAAAAACTGCCCAGCGCCAAGAGCGGATCAATTTAATAGAAATCTTGACCAGAATTCATCGAACGTTGACGGCGTTATCTTCCATTGTCAATAAATCCACCGGGGTATTCCACGAAAATATTCGCCCGAAGTTTGAGGAATTAATGGATGCCGTGGAAGAGCAGTTCTAAGCGCTTAAAACCTATGCAAAAACAGGGGAAATCTTAACAACCAGGCAGAAAATTTAACACCACCTTCAATACCTTTATGGTTTTTCTCGGGAAAATGCGTTCCCAGGGGGAATTTGAAAATTTTATTTTGGTTCTTCCGAAAATCCCGTACTTTTGATCCTAAGGCGAATTTGGAGTTCTTTGAAAATTAAATTTTTTCTTGAAATATAGGTGTGGACATGCTCATCTTCCATATTTTTTGTATTGGCCATACAATTAGGGGAGAATTGAAGCATGTCCACAAGCTTTGTTTATCACGCGTTAGGGGTTTCTGACCAGCAATATAAAAGTACTGGCTATAAAAATGGGGAAATTATATTTGAGATCACGCCAAAGCCCAAGGCTCTAAGATGCTCGCTATGTAATGCAAAGTCCGTTATCAAAAGAGGGGTGGTTATCCGAGATATAAGAACCGTCCCAATTGGTTCCAAAACAATTGGGCTTCGTTCACATATTCAGCGAGTCTGGTGTCCTTTCTGTCAGGTTACCCGACAAATAAAGCTTTCCTTTGCAGACAGGGGAAAAAGATATACCCGTGCATTTGAAAAATATGTTCTTTCTCTTTCACCGATGATGACAATTAAAAATATTGCCAATCATCTGAAAATAAGCTGGGATACTGTAAAAGAGATACAGAAAAATCATTTAACAAGGCGTTATAAAAAACTTAATTACAAAAAGCTGAAAAAAATTGCCATTGATGAGATATCCATTGGAAAAGGCCATCAATATATAACCATTGTCATGGATTTAGATTCAGGTAGAATTTTTCATGTCGGCAAAGGCAAGGGGGCTGACGCATTAACAGACTTTTGGGTTAAATTGAAACGAGCAAGAGCTAAGATCAAGGCGGTAGGTATTGATATGTCTCCTGCTTACATCAGCACTGTAGTAAATAATTTGCCCGGGGCAGACATAGTTTTTGATCGATTTCATGTGGTGAAATTGTTTAATGAAAAGCTCTCAGATTTCAGGCGAAGCCTGTTTAATCATCTTGCAGGTAAGCCAGAAGAGCAAGAATTAATCAAAGGAACCAGGTGGTTATTGCTAAAAAACCCTGAAAACCTTCAAAAAGGCAGAGATGAAGACAAACGGTTAAAAGAGGCCCTTGAGCTCAATCAACCATTAGCTACTGCATATTATTTAAAGGAGGAGTTGAGACAAATTTGGAATCAGCAGGATAAAGAGACTGGAAATAAAATAATACAAAATTGGATAGAGCTTGCCAATGCATCCAAAATTCCAATGCTCATGAAATTTACAAAAACCCTTGGTTCACATAAAAGTGGAATCCTTTCATATTATGATCATCGAATTTCATCTGGGCCGCTGGAAGGGACCAACAACAAAATCAAAACAATGAAACGTCAAGCTTATGGGTACCGCGACCAGGAATTCTTTAAACTCAAGCTTTTCGATCTTCACACTAAAAAGTACGCGTTAATCGGATGAACCAAAATTTACCCTGGACAGCCGTAATAACACATCCGCTTTTATCCCCCATATCAATCGACTTGCGGTTGAATTGACACGGGCCGGAGAAGGCGTTAAAGCGCTAAAGAAAGCAGATTAAAAACAGTATTGTTTTTTATCCTCCCCGCAGAGATGGAAAGGGCACATGGCCAGGCCCCGTTGCTCCACCACTTGTAACAGTTCACCACTCTTGCGATCAAGCCCTTAATTTTTAAATCAATTTACTTCTGATTATTTCATGGTATAATCCTCCTTTTTTTATGCCTGCCCTGCATGGGCAAAAAGAACAGGAGTATGATACCATTTTCTTCCAATCAAGCCCCGCGATCCCCTTGTCTAAACACCCAATAACACCCCATCCCATGAAAAGAAAGATGGAACTGCTGGCACCCGGAGGAGACTTGGATTCAATCAAGGCAGCCATAACCGCAGGGGCGGATGCCGTATACTGTGGGCTGAATAAATTCAATGCCCGGGATCGTGCCACCAATATTGATTTTGAAGATTTGAACGGGATATTAAATTTTGCCCATCGAAATACCTGCAAGGTGTTTCTCACCCTTAATATTATGGTGGTGGGAAGTGAAATCCCCCTTCTCATCAGTTTACTGAACAAACTTGTAAACACCTCAATAGATGGGATCATTGTCCAGGATCTGGGATTATTTTATCTTTTATCTACATATTTTAAAACCCTTGAAATCCATGCCTCCACCCAGTTGACAACCCACAATGAAGGTCAGATCCTTTTTTTAAGCAGGCTGGCTGCAACCCGGGTAAATCTGTCCAGGGAATTAAGTTTGGAGGAAATCAAGGCACTTACCACCAAGGCCCATGCGCACAATATCCAGACCGAAGTCTTTGTCCATGGTTCCCAGTGCATCTCCTTTTCCGGCATCTGTTATATGAGCTCTGTGATGGGTGGCAACTCGGGGAATCGCGGCAGGTGCAGTCAACCTTGCAGAGATCGATATATAACCACCCCCCAGGGTAAAAATTTCCCCCTTAATCTCAAAGACAATTGTGCATACCAGGATTTAAGGCAGATATACGATGCAGGGGTTACCTCATTAAAAATTGAGGGACGGATAAAAAAGTCTGACTATGTATACACGGTGGTCAACACCTGGAGAAAACAGCTTCGGGAATTTTACACCAAAGATACCTTAAGCCATGACACACGCGATCTTTATAATGTGTTTAACCGTGATTTCTCAGACGGGTATTTGAAAGGAGATATCACCCCGTCCATGTTCATTGATAATCCCCGGGACAACTCCATCAAGCATCTTATTGAAATCAACGCGCTTTCCAGGGACAGAAAACGGGTAAAAGGCCAGAAAGATATTTTTGAAGAAAAAGCAGAAATAAAAACCGTTGTGAACAATAAAATTGCATCGGTAACCATCTCAAAACAACCTTTAACCCTGACGGTTTCAGGAAGGCGGGGCACCCCTTTAAACATATCTGTCAGAACACCAGAAACTGCCTTTGAGATAATTTCAAAAACCCCTCTGGTCAATGCAGTCAATACCGCCCCAGGCACTCCCCACTGCCACCCGGCCCATGAAACTGCTGTTCCGACCAGACACCACAAAAAAAAGAAAAGCGCCTTTAACACCCTGGATCACGATGATTTATTTGTCCGGCTGAGCGCCATAAACGATACGGAATATTACATTGAAGCGCTGAACACCGCCGAGCTGGAAAGGGATCTGTTCATATCTTTTAATGAGTTCTCCGCAATAAAGAAAAAAATTCTATTTCGCCTGAATGGATCAAGGCAGACAATTGAGCCCATTGAGGTGCCCTTCTTAAAGAAACAACCAAAGGGGAAAGACAAGCCTGGCCTTTCTGTACTGATTTCGTCCCGGGAAGATGCGTATCTTGCCGATGAGACCTCGGCCGACATCTACTTTCAACTGCCCAATGGTTTCAAAAGACAGCAGGCAACATGCACGGCGCTTTTCCTGAAAAACAGAAAATTAATTCCCTGGTTTCCTTCCATTTTAATCGGAGAGGACTACAGGGCTGCGGTGTCGTTTCTTGAAGAGCTGCACCCCCGGACGATTGTAACGAACAACACCGGCATCGCCCATGAGGCCTGGAAAAAGGCAATTCCCTGGATAGCAGGACCCCATCTTAATATTGCAAATTCTTTCAGCCTTTTGTGTTTAAAAGAGGCGTTCAACTGCCATGGGTCTTTTATCTCCAATGAGCTGAGCAAATTTCAGATAAAACGCATGATTCAACCTGAAAATTTCACGCTTTACTATAGTATCTATCACCCGATTTTGCTTATGACCAGCAGACAATGCCTGACGCACCAGGTCACCGGATGTGAAAAAGCGTGTATAGATGAAGACTGCATTCAAAATTGTAATAGATCTTCAACCCTGACAAATTTAAAGAACGATCTCCTTTTTATTAAAAAGACAAAGGGAAATTATCATTCCATCTATCACCGGAACAATTTCCTGAACACAGATATCCTCACGGATGTACCTGGAATTTTTTCTAGTTTTTTCATAGACTTAAGAGATATAAAGACAGAAACGAAAATTGAGATAGACAAAGCCGGACTGATTGATCTTTTTGAAAATTTTATAGGGGGTTTTCCGGATGCAGAAGAGCGGCTGAAACAGACCCTTCATCCAACGACTTGCACCCAATATAAAAAAGGGGTCTGAGGCGATTTATATGAAAAAATATATCGGATGGATCATAGTTGGCACCCTTGTCTTGTATCTCTTAAGCGTTCCTTTTCCCTTTATGCGGGCAGTGCCCACACTGTTTGCATGGCTTGTGCCCATGATCATGTGGGACACCCTTGGCAAGAGCGCACGCAACCAGACCTTATCACTCATGGCCATCGGCGTCATGCTCCTGATTTTTTCGGCCTGGCGGGGTGTCTTCCCCGGTTGGCAGCAGATTTTGGCACCCAATCTGCCAGTACTTGGCATGTTCGTTGCCGTTTCTTTTCTTGGCCTGACAAACACAGGTATGGAGGACAATACCCTGCCCAGGGGGAAAAGATCTGTTATCATAACAGCCTTTGGCACCCATCTGCTGGCAGCCGTGATAAATTTATCTGTGCTGTTTGTGTTTGGCGATCGACTCCAGAAGAGCCGCACCCTGACCCGAAGCCAACTGATTATTCTTGCCCGCTCGTTCTGCGCCGCTGCATGGTGGTCACCCTTTTTTGTGGCCACCGGTGTTGCTCTTACCTATGCGCCGGGCATGCTGTGGCAAGAGACATTGATCCCGGGCATTTTAATGAGTATGATTGCCATTGGCTACTCCATTGTTGATGTAATTTTTTTCAGAAAAGAAGAATTTTCAGGTTATCCCATCAAGGTGGAAAGCCTGACCATTCCGGCATTTTTTGCCTTTGCCGTTATTGTTGCCCATTACTTCCGGCCAGATATCAGTATTTTGAATCTCATCTGCCTGCTTTCTCCCCTGGGCGCAATTGTCTTTATGAAATCAAAACCACGCCTGCCAGCCCTGCGCAGTTTTATAAATAGCCGTCTGACATCGGTGACCAGTCAGTTTGCCCTGTTTCTTGCCGCTGGGGTTTTTTCCACCGGTATCAAGGCCATCACCCATGTGTATCCCGCCATTTTCAGCCTGGAAGGCACTGCCTTTACCGGCACCCTGTTTTCTGTGATTCTGGGCGTGATGATTTTCATTGGCATCATGGGGGTCCACCCCATTGTCAGCATATCCGTGGTCAGTCCCTTGCTTTTGCCCCTTCATCCGGGCAATTCACAGTTGGGGTTTTTATTTCTCAGCACCTGGGCCATATCAACGGGCAGCAGTCCGTTATCCGGGGTCGGACTGGCTCTGGTGAGCCGATACCAGGCGTCGGCCCGGGGAATAATCCAGAACAACTGGCATTATGCCCTTGTGATGTGGGCCATTACCTGTGTGGCGAACCTTATCTTTTTTTAACAACCGGCCCTAACCCTGGATTACCCCCAGCCGGGTATTCCAGGCACCGACGTTGAATAAGCCAGCAGATATATGTTTCAAGACTTGATTGTGCACTAAAAAGGCTTTAGGATATCAAAAATCTACAGCCAGAAAAAATTCTGGCTATCAACAATGATATTAGGGTTAGTCACAACAATTATAAGGAGGAGTCATGAAACCACGAAATGTTATCAACTGTTTTATTCTTGGTCTATTTTTGTTTGCCTTTTTTGGCGGTTGCGCCGGAACTCATCATCTGGAAAGCACAGGCGAATATGTTGATGATGCTGTTATAACCACCAAGGTAAAGACAAAAATTTTTGATGATCCTACACTCAAGGTACTCCAGATCAATGTAGAAACCTTCAAAGGAACCGTGCAGTTAAGCGGTTTTGTGAATTCTGCCAAGGCTTCTGCCAGAGCGGAGAAGGTTGCGGGATCGGTTAAGGGAGTCAAATCCGTTAAAAACAGTCTTATCATCAAAAATTAGCTAAATGAAAAACAGTCCATAGAAATCAGTTCCTGAACCGGGATATATCCATATTCAGGCGTTTGATAATTTTTTGGAGGAGGCCCGTTCGAGCCCAGCTAACCGTGAGCTTTCAAAAATATTGCTATGAATTTTCATTAAAAGCTGGGCCAGGGCTGACGGGAAAGAAATCCCCGGGCAGTCGCACACAATTTTTTAAATATTTTATTTCAGGAGAAACGATGACACCTGACAAAATAATGGATGGCATTTCAAAGCAGATAATGACATCTCTAAACGAGATGGAAAAGGCAAGCACAACCGACGAAAAACTAAAGCACAGCAAAATCATCAAAAATCTATGCAACTCCCTTGATGTCTTTTTTGATTTAATGAACGACATGGCACCATATGAAGAGAATGGAGATGACGATATACCATTTTAACAAAATACCTGAATTGGCCATCACGCCGGCCATCACGGCATGGGCTCAGGCGGCCTTTCCAACAGAGGCCCCCCCGTCATCCACAGGAATAATGATGGGAAAGCCGTTGTGATTTATAATATCCACCTGAACGCCATACACATCTGCCACCATTTCCGGGGTGATATCCCGTATATTTCCGGCGGAATAGATGGTGGCATCCTTTAAAAAAATATAGTTGTCCGCATATCTCATGGCCGCATTGAGATCATGCATGGTCATCACCGCCGCCATGTGATGATCTTTGATGATGTGCCGGATCAGCCCCAATATATGGGTCTGGTTTTTCAAATCCAGGCTGGCCGTGGGCTCGTCCAGAAGCAACAGATCTGTCTGCTGCACCAGTGCCCTTGCAATGCAGACCTTCTGCAACTCACCACCGCTCATCTCATTGAGGTATTTAAGCCTTAAATCAGAAAGATTCAAATGTCGAATCACGGCATCCACCTTCTTTAAGTCATCCTTTGACACCCGATAATGAATATGGGGCCTTCGGCCCATCAAGATGGCATCAAATACGGTTATCCGGGCGGATTCACTCTGCTGGGCCACGTAGGAAATCTGTCTGGCAATCTCCTTGATGTGCATACCTCTGATGTTTTCACCCTTGACAAGGATCTCACCTTTCTGGGGAGACAAGATGCCGTTGAGGCATTTTAACAGGGTGGTTTTACCCACCCCGTTGGGCCCCAGAATCACGGTGAGTTCCCCCTGTTTTATAGAAAATTGGATATGTTTCAGGGTATTTTTGCTTTTATAGGTAAAGGACACATCGTTTACATTAAGAATCATTTTCGCCTTCCTTTGTGAATATGATGAGGCTTTGTTCTGTAAATGTTTAACCAGTGCTCCATATTCGCCTGTTTGGGACTGCGTAGCATACTAATGCTATGTGAGCAGGCCCAAACAGGCGAATATGGGGTACTGGTCGAATATTTACTTTCCTTTTATGATGAGATAAATAAATACAGGGGCTCCCAGAAAGGAGGTAAATATGGACACGGGCAACACATGGGGCAGCAAGACCAGCCGGGCCGCAATATCGGCTGCCAGAAGAATCAAGGCCCCGGCAAGGATGGATGCCGGCATGAGAAACCGGTGATCATCCCCGATGACCCGCCGGACAATGTGGGGGGCCACAAGGCCGATAAAACCAATTATCCCGGCAAAGGAGATAATGACAGACGTCACCAGGGAGGCCGCCATCATGCCGGACAACCTCACCCGTTCCACCCGCACCCCAAGCCCCCGGGCGGTTTCATCACCGATGTCCATGGCATTGTAATTCCAGGAATTGAACAAAAAATAACAAAGCGCCAGGATCGTTATGACGGATAGAAAGGCAAGATCCTGCCAGTCGGTGCGGGCCACATCCCCAAAGGTCCAGAACACCATGGCAGCCAACTGTACATCATCGGCAAAGAACTGCAGCATCATGGTCCCCGCCGTGAACAACGCCCCCAATGCCACCCCGGTGAGCACCATGACCTCGGGGGATGATCCCCTTATCTTTGCAATGTAGGTGATGATACAGGCCGTTCCCATGGAAAAGATAAACGCGGACATCAGGGTCATCATGGGATGGGAGATGGTGATGGCATCCCCCAGGCTGCTGGCCATGACACCTGATCCCAGGATCATGACGGAAAAGGCGGCCCCGAATGCAGCGGCATGTGCAATACCCAGGGTAAATGGCGAGGCCAGGGGATTTCTTAACACCGACTGCATCACCGTTCCTGCACCGGCAAGGCCAGCGCCTGCCACCACCGCCGTCAGGGTCTGGGGCAGACGGATGTTCCAGATAATAAGATCCAGCTGGCGGATCACATCTGTTTTCAACAGGGTTTTAAATACATCCATGAACCGGATGTGGACTGCCCCCGATGAAATACTTGCCACAATGGTGAAAACAAGCGAAACCACAATAAGCCCGATAAACAAAGACTTTCCCAGGGTATAACGCGCATAATCCTTTGGCACCACCCCGTCTTCAAAATGCATACGACCTCCCCGATTGATGCACCACTTAATTGTAAATATTCGAGCGGTACCCCATCTTCACCTATTTTGGCCTGCTCACATAGCATTCGTACAATACCGAATATGAGGCACTGGTCAAAAAGCTACTGTAGCAACCCGAATATGTATTACCCTTAGTTCACGTTTATGCGCTTAAACGTCATGTGTTTAAACGCCTCGTCCATCAGCTGAAACAGGGGTTTTGACAAAAGGAACCCATAGATTTCATCTGCTTTTTCTTCAGGCACCATGTCTGCAAACTGCTCGGGATAGAGAATTTTTCCCATAAACCAGGCATCGGCAAGGATGGATCCGAAATTCTGAGTGTACCAGTTGTAGGGTAACACACCAAAGACTTCCCCATTTTTAACGGCGGAGAGGTTCTGGTACACCGGGTCATGTTTAAGTTCATACAGACCGCCCTGATCCTCGCCCATCTGAAGGGTGGAAAGATCCAGAAAAAGGGCCTGGGGGTCCATGGTGAGGATTTTCTCCTTGGAAAAATTGCTTTGCCGGACTTTTGTTTCATTGCTGCCGGGCCGGGCGATGTTTTTTGCATTGATGAATTCAAAGGGCGGGTACCCGGGTTCCGTGGAGCTGAACCCATGGGGCCCCTTGAAGGCGATGCCCCCCACAAAACAACTTTTCTTCCGGTCATCGGGGATATCTCTTGTTCTGCGTTGCAACTCGCTAATCTCCTGCTCAAAAAACGAAATCAATTCCCCGGCCCTTTTCTGGCGATCCAGCACCTGCCCCATGAGGGTAAGGGCATTGTAAAAGTCCTGGCGGTTATGAAGGAGATCTCCATATTCCAGGCTGATGACGGGAATTCCGGTTTTTTGGGAAAGTTTTACGGGATCATAGCCTGTAGAGCCATTGGTTTTAAATATCACCTGGGGAAGCGTGGGCAGACTGATTATTTTTTCAGGAATATCCCGGCCCCGGAACCCACCAAAAATCGGAAGTTGCTTAAACTGCGGATTTGCAAAGGCATAGGGTCGGGCATCAAATTGATTGTTTCGTTTCTCAATGTCATCCACCCCCACCACAAGATCCTGGGCACCGAGATAGGTGGCAAGCCGGAGACATCCGGAGCCGGAGCAGATGATATGTTTCACCTTGTCCGGTATATCAATGGTTCTGCCTGCGGCATCTGTTATCTGTCTCATATCCTGGGCAAATGCAGCGCTGCTAAAAATAAGGAACAGCAGACAAAGCCATATCCCTGATGTAAATCGATTCATTTTCCCTCCATACAAAAAAGCCACAAAGGTACTTGTTTCCCCAGAAACAAGGAAATACAAGGCCTTCGTGGCTCTATAATTAATTAAATAAATATCTGTGTTGTCATCTTTTTCTGCCTTCAGGCAGAGGTTGTTTATACCTAATCCATTATCCTTATGCTGTCAAGAGAATTAGAGGGATTTGTGACAAAGTAAAACAGTGGTGCAGCATATCTAAAAATAGTGTGCCAGTCCCGGAGTAAAGCGTTCAAAGGCACCCACGTCACCCGGCAAATCACAGGAAAGAGACTCCTTGCTTTCCAGGGAGAAACCCGGCTCAACCAGGATAAATCTATTGCCGAATTCATGGATTTGATCCCCCTCAAGAAACACCCCGGGTTGTTTCACATATCTTTCCATGACCACGTTTTTCTTCCTGCCAAGAGACAGTTCTTTAAAGGCATGACGATAGGAAACTTTGGATTTCAGAGTTGTTGTGCTGTAGGCCACATTAAGTTTGACATTGGAGAAATCAAGATACGACCACAGTTTTCCACTAAAGAAAAGCACATTACCGGCCTTTGAAATTTTCCACAAGCAGGGCTCCAGCTGAGATGAAAGAAGATGTTCATGAATGGCATTGATCTCTTTGTGCCCACCGCACAGGCTCATGGTCCGGATATGTCCGGTGGCCGTGACATCTTCATGGGAGGCTTTCATCAGAGGCGCAGTTCTTTTCCTTGCACCGGCTGCCTGGAACTGGTTACGGTATGTGAACGAACAATAGTTGATGGGCAGACGAATATCTTCCTCCAGTGCAAACAAAATCAGCTTTAATGCAGTCAGTTCGGTTTCAAGGATCGTCACCCCGGGGCCATGGACAAAGGTGTACCCCCTTTCCATAAAGGCTTTTTTGTTAAACGGCGTACACCGCAGCTGATGAAGATTTAAATAATTGATGCCCAGCCCATGGAGTCTCCGGATCACCTGTTTTGTGGTTTCCAGATCTTCGGGGATGGCAGGAATCTCCACGGTGACATGGGGAATAATACCCACGGTTTTTGTTACAGCATCCAACTGATATCGGTTGGCACTGAGGTCAAACCGGATTTCATCAAGCCCACCGTCCCTTAACCGCATCAGCTTTTCTTCGGTGACCAGCAATCCGTTGGTATACATCCATATATAGAGCGGATGCGTCACCTTTTCCCGCAGGGTCTTCAAAAAGACAAGCACCCTGTCAAAGGTCATGAAAGGCTCTCCTCCGCTGAAACTGACGGCCTTGATATTAAAGGCATTGATATAGTTGGCATATTCATTGGGATTGGGAAATTCCACCGAACTTGTCATGGGCTGCCCCTTCTCCTTTTGTGAAGCGGGGCAGTAAAAGCACTTTGCATTGCAGATGCCGTTAATGAAAAGACAGGACCAGTCGCCTTTACCACACATGTCGCATCCGGGAGAGATATCATGGGTAAACAGTTTTGTTTCGGAAAACCGCCATCCCGGACCGGTACCTTTATGGGTAAAAATAGCGTTAATAAGTGCTTCACGCGTATGGGCCGCCGCCGTTGCCTTGTCCGGGGTAAGCCAGTTCATGGCCTCATAGGAGTCTGAATATGTCTGCTGATTCTGACGGATAAACCCAATGGTGTCATCTGTTGACATGAATGTGTCCTGTTTTTAAAATGGATAAATTTTTAAGTGCAAAAGGGCACCGACGGTCCGAGGCCGGATCGGGTGCCCATTGGGGGGCGGCATATTGCCGTTTACCAAAAAATAGGGTCAGGAAATTCGATGCCATATATGAGAATGGTCAGAAACACAATGGAAAAATGAAAAGGGCTGTGGAGGGCATGTCTGCCCGGCTTATACAGACAAGACTTTTTTAAGATCTATGCCATATTTCTTCATGCGATTCCAAACTGTTACCCTATTGATACCAAGGAGTTGAGCCGCCTTAGTCTGATTGCCCCCTGTCTGCTGAAGAGCCTTGATCAACTGGTCTCTTTCACTGGAAAAAGGTATCTCTTCCATGATTTTCTCCTGCGTCGTTCCCACCCCGGTGCGGGGAGAATTTATTTTTCTGGGCAAATCTTCCAAATGAATGACAGTCCCGTCGGTTGTGACAAAGGCATATTCCATGGCATTTTTCAACTCCCGGACATTGCCTGGCCAGTTGCAATCCATGATGGTTTCCATGGCATCATGGCTCAAACCGGTTATGGATTTGCCGGTTGACCTGTTCAGTCTGCGAATAAAGGTGCTGATCAAAAGGGGGATATCCTGTTTTCTCCCCCGCAATGGGGGCAAATGTATGGGAATGACGTTGATCCTGAAAAACAGATCCTGGCGAAATTCTTTTTTTCGATCAAGTCTTCAAGATCCCGGTTTGTGGCGGTGATGATGCGTACGTCTACCTTCAACGGGGAGTTCGGGTTATATGAAGCGGGTACTCATCGGCGATAAGGTGGACATGACGGCGGATGTCATCAACCTGACCGAGCCCGTGGGCTCCATCCATGACCCCGGCTCCAAGATCACCCCCTTTAAGATCATGAAAGGTATCCAGCCCGTTGATGCAGAGCACCATCACATTATTGTGCCCCATCTGTTCCCCCGGGATAAAGAAGACAAAACTGCCTACTGGAAAAACCTTGATTGGGAAAAGGCCATCACAGACGGCATGGATGCGGTGGGTCTTGACTACAGCGGAGCCTTTAAATGGAAGGAAACCTGGATGTACTGGCGACTGGAACACGAAGTCATGCCATCCAACATGGCCCTTTCCTGTGTGCAGTGCCATGACAGTCTTAAACAGGAAGACAAGACCTGTAATCGCTGTCACCAGGACCATCGCGAAGTTGATTTTAAAAAAATTGCCCATAAAGGAACCGATTTTTCCTTTATGAAATCCCAGGGAAGGGATGTTGAGCATTTGATCAATAAAAGCGATTACATTAATTTTAAAGCCCTGGAATATGAGGGAGACCCCATTATTTATGGCGGACGGTTTAAGAAACTGCCCATGGGATACAAATAATTTAACGCTCCCATTCCAAGAATTGAGCAGGGGGACAGGCCTGTTCCATGGATGTCTGACATTGTTATCAGATGCCCATAACACGGGGCTGTCCCTGCTGCCTCAACAATTGAAAACAATTCATCTTTCCTTTGCATCATTCAAAAGATATGATATGTTCATTCTCATTATTTTTTCACATTGCCGTTGGGATATTAATGCAGCCTCCTGAGCCTGATTACATCCGTCAACACGGAAGCTTGCCTTAAAAAACGGGATCATCACGTGTTTAACTCTCCAGGACCTGGTCACAACATCGACCGCTCCCGGAAAAGGACCCATCAACAGACCGGGGTGACCAGGATCGGAACAACACCCTCAAAAAATGCAAAGGGACTTATTGAACATGGAAATCAGACATTACGAATTTGAGTATGGACAGTACGGAGATACCATTGGCGTCACCATTAATTTGAGGGGATATCATGTCCTGCGTTATAATTATATAAGTAAAGGCACTGCCTTTACCCTTGGAGAACGCGCCAAACTGAAGTTGAACGGGTATCTGCCGCCACGGGTAAAAACCCTGGCAGAACAAGTCCAGTCAAGCCTTAATATCATTGACAAAAAAGATTCCGATATTGAGAAATTCATTTACATCAGAAGTCTTTATGACAGAAACGTGGTGCTGGCACATGCCGTCATCGCAAGTGATGTGATCCGCTTTTTACCCATCATCTACACCCCCACCGTGGGTCTTGCCTGTCAGCTATATTCCACCATGTTCCGAAAAGCCAATGGGATACATCTCTATCCCGGCAATATTGATCAGGCAGAAGAGATCCTTCGCAATTACACGGCACAGGATATCCGTGTGGCTGTTATCACCGACAACCAGGGAATTCTGGGTATCGGCGATCAGGGTGCCGGCGGCATGCCCATCTGTCTTGGCAAACTCATGCTGTACACCCAGGGTGCTGGCATTGCACCCTGGCATTGTCTGCCCATCTCCCTTGATGTGGGAACAGACAACAAAGAACTGCTCGATGATCCTGATTATCTGGGATACCGAGAAAAAAGGCTCACCGGCGAGGCCTATGACCTCTTTATTGAAAAATTCGTCAAGGCGTTTAAACGCATCTTCCCCACGGCCCTGTGTCAGTGGGAGGATTTTTCAAAACAGACCGCCTTTGATGTCCGGGACAGATACATTAACAGCGTTATTTCTTTTAACGACGATATCCAGGGAACCGGCTCCGTTGCACTGGCCGGCATCCTTGCCGCCATGAGAGTTAAAAAAGAGAAAATGACCGATCAGGTCTATCTGGTCCACGGGGCTGGAGCCGGCGGCATCGGTATTGCGGAACAGATTCTCACGGAATTAACAGAACAGGGCATGGATGATGCCGCAGCCCGGGCACGGATTTTTACCCTGGATTCCAGGGGGGTTGTCACCTCCGACAGAGATCTTGAACCCTACAAGCTTAAATTTGCCCATGATCCCAAAACCCTTGGCTGGTTAAAGACCCCGACAGACAACACCCTTTTTAACGTGATTAAAAATGAAAAGGTCACCGTTCTCATCGGCACCTCAGGCCAGCCAGGATGCTTTACCAGAGAAGTTGTTGACGCGATGGGACAAAACACAGAAACCCCTGTCATTTTACCCCTGAGCAATCCCACCACAAAGGCTGAAGCACTTCCCGCAGACATCTATAAGTGGACCGACGGCAAAGCCCTTGTTGCCACAGGCTCTCCCTTTGATCCAGTGACCCACAACGGCAAAACCCGCCGCATCGGACAGATGAACAATGCCTTTGTGTTCCCCGGCGTGGGGCTTGGCATTCTGGCCTCCGGAGCCACCACCGTGCTGCCGGTATTCTTCTCTGCCGCGGCCCATGCCGTGGCAGAGTACATCACCGAAGAGGATATCAAGGACGGCATTCTGTGTCCGCCCCTGGATCAACTTAAAAAAGTGTCCCTTGAAGTGGCCCGGCGGGTGGGTGCTGAAGCCATTAAAGCCGGGGTCACAGATAAGGATTGCCCCTTTTCCAGTTTTAAACATAACAATGACCCGGAGCGACTTAATCTGCTCATTGACAAGATGCGCTGGAATCCTGAATATCTATAAACAAAATGTCGGGGCTGGTCATAGTCATAACATGGGCCCGACCCCGTTGACCCGCAAACTGTGACCGCTGCCCCATGTTGTGACCAATCCCAAAATCTCACATGGAACAAAAAGGACTGGTATGAGACCTTTAACGCTCTTCACAATTATGTTGCTGGCAGTAACCATTTTTTCTGGGTGTGGAATTCCTGACCTTCCCGGCCCCATCGGCATTCCAGGGCTTTAAACAGGGGGACGCAAAAAAAGACTTGACCCGCCGGAAAGAATCATTTATACAGGAGTTCAGCTGAACGGGCGATTAACTCAGCGGGAGAGTGCTACCTTCACACGGTAGAAGTCACTGGTTCAATCCCAGTATCGCCCACCATATAAAATCAAGCACTTACGGGATTCTCTGTAAGTGCTTTTTTTATTTTTTGTACCAATTTTGTACCAAACAATACCAGATAGAGTAAAACCCTGTGATATTCAGTAAGCCTTTAAATAATGGTTCTGTAAGCGTTTTTGTTGATTTGCCATATGCTCCATTGTCAAATGAGTATACCGATCAGTCATGCGAATATCACTGTGACCAACCATATCTTTCACATCTTTTAATCCGGCACCAGCCATTATAAGATTTGAACAAAACGTGTGGCGAAGATCATGGAAGTGGAAATTCTCAATTCCTGCTTCCTTTAATGCTGCCACCCATGCCCGACTAAAATTTTTGAGTTGTTCACCAGTGTTGATCCTACAAAAGACATGATCAAATTTGACACCAACTATCCGTTTACGTTTTCGCATGTAAATAATATGGTCTCTCCACTCAAGTAATCGGGCCTTGCCATCCATAACAAAGGCCACTTCCGAATTTGTTGTTCCACAATCATATTTTCCATGTCCAGACATATTGTTTCAAACATTTTCTGGAACGCCTTCGGCTCTAATCTCTTAATGTCTTTTGACATCTCTGAAAAAAGTTTTTTCACAAGGGGATCTTTAAACTCTTTGCTATCTGGAATAATATCCTCAAACAGAGCAAATGGGTTTATCCCCTCATCAAAATCAAAGTCATCCTCATAATCTTCGTAGTCGTCCAAGTCATCATCACCTAACATGTTGCCCATGAAAAGATCTTCCAGAAATTCAAAATCAAGTGTCTGAAGTGCATGGCGATAGGGTCCATCAACACGAAGGGAAAGGCGTTTACCGGCATCCCTTTTTTTTTCTTCGATTTCAGGATCTAAATCCTCTAATAAATCCATGAATTCATCTATGTCCCAGTCATTGTCCTGAATGCCGTTGATGACAAGCGAATAAAATCGGGCAAATCACTTTCCTTGTGGATTTAAAAAGACCTTACATCATTGCGGCTTTGATTCCATCAGCACGGCAGTTGTGACCAAGCCCTGAATTTTTTGTTTTCATACAACCCCACTCATTAATGACACGGCATCAAATGCGCTAAAGATCAAGTCTGCATATTCAATTTCAATTATTTTTCAAATGTGTTAAAAACTTGGGGTAAAGATTTCTGGCAGACGTGGGGTCTGTCAGGGAGAGCCAGGAGAAAAAGGGCGTGATCAGAACATCTATCACATACGGGAAGCGCATTCCCATATTCCCCATCGAAGGTTTCCTTAGCGATGGAGTGGTGATCGAATTTTTACCCAGGCCCAGATAAAAAAACATGGATCATCCAGTGGAAGGAATTAATTATTGCTGTGGAACCCACCCAGGCTGTTGAAATACAAAACATGTCCTTTGCCTACCAGAAAAGGAATGTGTTAAAAGATGTCAATCTCACCGTTCCCCGGGGGGATTTTGCCACCATTGTCGGTCCCAACGGCGGGGGTAAAACCACCCTTTTAAAATTACTGTTAGGATTGTTAAAACCCAGTACCGGTAACATACAGATTTTTGGCACCACGCCTACCAAAAGCCGGATTAAAATCGGATA
The DNA here is from genome assembly GCF_054657595.1 of Desulfocicer niacini. Lineage (NCBI taxonomy): Bacteria > Pseudomonadati > Thermodesulfobacteriota > Desulfobacteria > Desulfobacterales > Desulfobacteraceae > Desulfocicer > Desulfocicer niacini. The sequence continues at coordinate 34,377 of NZ_BAAHYK010000043.1, read as the reverse complement.
TATGCCCCAGTATTCCCATCTGGACATGCAGTTCCCCGTCACGGTGATGGATGTGGCTCTCATGGGACGGCTGGGAAAAGGCGGGTGGGACCGTTATTCGGCAAAGGACACCGCATGTGCCGCAACGGCCCTTGAAGAAGTAAAAATGGATGCCTTTAAAGACAGCCACTTCAATGCCCTGTCCGGGGGCCAGAAGCAGCGGGTATTGATTGCCCGGGCTCTTTGCAGTGAGCCTGAACTTCTCCTGCTGGATGAGCCCACCTCCAACATCGACCAGGAATCAGAACAGGATCTGTTTAAAATACTGAGCCGCCTGAACCAGCGCATGACCATCCTTCTGGTATCCCATGATCTGGGATTCACTTCCCAGGTGGTTAAAAGCGTTATCTGCGTCAACCGTCAGGTGGTCATCCATCCCACCACCACCATGGACGGCACCATGATCAAAGATATTTACGGCGGAGATTTCAAGATGATACGCCACGACCACCGCTGCTGTGAAATGGGACATATACATGATTGATTTTATTCATATTCTGACCCAACCAGACTTTCAATTCCTGAGAAATGCCCTCATGGTAGGACTCTTGGCCAGTATTTCCTTTGGCATCATCGGTACCTACGTGGTAACCCGACGCATCAGCTACCTTGCCGGTGCCATATCCCATTCTGCCTTCGGTGGTATCGGTGCGGCGCTTTACCTCAACCGCACCTTTGGTTTATCCTGGCTTTCCCCCATGATGGGTGCTGTGGCATCTGCCCTGGCCGCCGCCATCATCACAGGCCTTGTATCCCTTTATGCCAAAGAAAGGGAAGACACCGTCATCGGTGCCATCTGGTCCGTGGGAATGGCAGCAGGACTTATTTTCATTGATCTCACCCCCGGTTATTTTGAGATTTCAAGTTTTCTGTTCGGTGATATCCTGCTCATTTCCACCAGTGACATCACCCTGGTGATGGCACTGGATGTCTTTATTATAATGGCCGTACTTCTTTTTTATAACCGGCTGCTTGCCGTGTGTTTTGATGATGAATTTGCTACCCTAAGGGGGGTCAATGCCCATGGATACTATATTTTTCTATTATGCCTCACTGCTCTGACCATTGTCTTACTGGTGAGAATTGTGGGTATTGTCATGGTGATTGCGCTTTTGACCCTGCCGGCAGCTGTGGCCGGAAAATTCACCACCCGCATGGGGCAGATGATGCTCTTATCTATTTTTTTCTGCATGGCTTTTAACACCGCAGGTCTTGCCTTCAGTTTTTATAAGGGATTATCCTCCGGCCCTTCCATTATTCTCATTGCCGGGCTGACCTATCTCATGGTCCTCTCCCTGCAAAAGATAAAAGCCATCATTAAAAACCAACGGAGGTGATCTGGAGGGGCTTGGTCTGGATTATGGGTTCTTTGTTGAAATTTACTTTAATGCACAGGCTTTTGTAAAAAAACGGAGACTTTTAAAAAATTCACAATCCAATGAAACAAGCCTGGGCCCATTGCACCGGTATTTATAACGGAGGGCCAAAGCTGTGACCCAGCTCAAACAAGGTCTAGAAACTTAATCATCGAGTTAAAGGAGACAGGTATGGGCGGCCAATGTATTGCCGGTTTAGTTTTATTTGTGGTTCTGTCCTGGGCGGTAAGCGAAAACCGCGCTACAGTAAAGGCAAAAACCATCTTCACCGGACTTCTTGCCCAGATACTGCTGGCAGTTATCCTGCTTAAACTACCCTTTTTCAGACATATATTCATGGCCCTGAACGGTGCGGTGATGGGTCTGGTCCAGGCATGCCGGGCCGGCACCTCCATGGTATTCGGGTATCTTGGGGGCGCCCCCCTGCCCTTTCCCGAATCCTTCCCGGGTGCTTCCTATATTCTGGCATTCCAGGCCCTGCCCCTTCTGATCCTCATGAGTGCCATCTCTTCTCTGCTCTTTTACTGGAAAATCCTGCCAGCCCTGGTCAAAGTATTTTCATGGGCATTAAAGAAAAGCTTTGGCCTAGGGGGCGCAGAAGGGGTGGGGGTAAGTGCCAATATTTTTGTGGGCATGGTGGAATCGCCCCTGTTTATCCGTCCTTATTTTCCGGACCTGACCAGAAGTGAACTCTTTTCGCTCATGACCACGGGCATGGCCACCATTGCCGGAACGGTGATGGTACTCTATGCCACTCTTTTAAAAGACACCATCCCCGATGTACTGGGTCATCTTCTGGTGGCCTCCATCATCAGCGCACCAGCAGCCATCACTGTTGCAAAAATCATGACCCCGGAAACCCGACCCGTCACCTCCGGGGATGCCACTCCGCCGGAAACCGCATCCAGTTCCATGGACGCCATCACCCAGGGCACCATGCAGGGAGTCACGCTTTTCATCAACATTGTTGCCATGCTGGTGGTACTGGTGGCCCTTGTTCACATTGTGGATCTGTTTCTGGGTCTGCTGCCCCATTTCCAGGGAGATGCCCTTACCCTGAAACGGTTGCTGGGATGGATCATGGCCCCGGTGGCCTGGCTCATGGGAATTCCCTGGCAGGAGGCCCACACCGCAGGTGCATTGATGGGGACCAAAACCATTTTAAATGAATTTTTGGCCTATATGGAGCTTGGCAACCTTCCCAAAGAGGCCTTGAGTCAAAACAGCCGCCTGATTCTCACCTATGCCATGTGCGGATTTGCCAACCCAGGCAGCCTTGGTATCATGATCGGGGGCATGGGTACCATGGCCCCTGACCGCAGAAGCGAAATTGCATCACTGGGATTGCGCGCCATCCTGGCTGGCACCATTGCCACCTGCATGACCGGTGCGGTGGTGGGCTTGATAACCGCCTTAACCCATTAACCCATTAACCCAAAGGAGATAAAAAAAATGGGATGCACTATAGACAAAGAAACCATAGAAAAAACCATTGCCTTCCACGGGCATACCTGCCCGGGACTGGCCATTGGCATCCGCCTTTCCGAACTTGCCATCCAGAGGCTTGAAATCCATAAAGCAAAAAAACCGGTGTGCGTGGCAGAAACAGATATGTGCGCCCTGGATGCCGTGCAATTTCTGACGGGATGCAGCTTTGGCAAGGGTAACCTCGTACACAAAGATTATGGAAAATCGGGATTTACTTTTTTTGACAGGGATGCAGCAAAAGGCTTCCGGGCACTTTTCCAGGAAAACTTCAGAAACAATGATCCCGACAGGGCAACCCTTGGCAAACTCATGGGAAAGATAACGGCGGGAACTGCCACTCCGGCGGAGCAGGAGCAGTGTAAAGCACTGCGGGAATCGGCCATAACCCGCATCATGGATGCCGATCTGGAGGAACTGTTCAGCGTACAAGAGGTCTCCACCCCGCCGGTGCGACCGGCCCAGATCCTTGAAAGCATTAAATGTGATGTCTGCGGTGAGGCCACCATGGAATCCAGGATAAGACGATATGGGGGACAGTATATGTGTATCCCCTGCTTCATGCAGCACGAACAGAAAATATAAACGACCTAGGCAATGGTTCTGTTCCGGCAAACACCTGCGGAACAGACCAGAGTGGAACTGCTGCCGTTTGCAGAATTTAATCATGGGGCCGCACCAAGCACCAAGCACCAAGCACCAAGCACCAAGCACCAAGCACCAAGCACCAAGCACCAAGCACCAAGCACCAAGCACCAAGCACCAAGCACCGAAAAAACCACAAAAAAAAGGGAATACCAACGCTTTTACGTTGAAATTCCCTTTTTTTTGACCTTTTTAATGGCGGGAGCGACCGGACTCGAACCGGCGACCTCCTGCGTGACAGGCAGGCGTTCTAACCAAACTGAACTACGCCCCCGCAAAGACCATTTTTTGAGGTGGTGGGCGAAACAGGGCTCGAACCTGTGACTTCAACCTTGTAAGGGTTGCACTCTACCAACTGAGTTATTCGCCCCCTCAAAAACGAGACAATATATATAGTTAATCACTCCCGGTGTCAAGCAAAAAAAAACAGCCTCTTTATTTTTTATTCACCAGGGCCAGAGCCAGCACCTCGTCCATCTCCTCCACCAGCACAATGTCCAGCTGCTTTCGGATGGAAGCGGGCAGTTCTGTAATGTCCTTCTCATTTTCCCGGGAAATAATCACCCGTTTGATGCCGCTGGCATGGGCAGCCAGCAGTTTTTCTTTAAGGCCTCCAATGGGCAGCACCCGTCCCCTCAGGGTAATCTCTCCGGTCATGGCTGTTTTCCTATCCACAGCCTTTCCAGACAGTACGGACACCACCGCCGTGCATATGGCAATACCAGCAGACGGGCCGTCTTTTGGGATGGCACCTTCGGGCACATGGATATGGATATCCAGTTCTTTATAAAAGTTTTCGGGGATATCCAGGGACTGGCTTCTGGATCTGACATAACTCACCGCCGCAGATGCAGACTCCTGCATCACTTCTCCGAGCTTTCCTGTGACCTTTACATTGCCCTTGCCCGGCATGGTAACAGTTTCTATGGTTAAAAGCTGCCCCCCGGCCTGGGTCCAGGCAAGTCCGGTGACAATACCGATGCCATCCTTTTTTTCAAGGACCCCGTTTCTGAAACGGGGCTGTCCCAGATGCTTTGCAACTGTTCTGGCAGTTATCTTTTTCAGTTTATCATCACCTGTTTGGACAATGTGCCGGGCAAGCTTTCTAAGCACCGATGATATTTCCCGCTCAAGGTTTCGCACCCCGGCTTCCCGTGTGTATTCCTTGATTATGGACAAAACGGCCTTGGAAGAAAAAACCGCACGCTTCTCATCCAGGCCGTTGAGTTCCAGCTGCTTGGGAATGAGAAAGCCATGGGCAATCTTTTCTTTTTCGTACTCGGTGTATCCGGAGATACGGATCACCTCCATGCGATCCTGCAAAGGTGCAGGGATGTCATGGAGGGTATTGGCCGTTGTGATAAACAAAATATCAGACAGATCATAGTCCACATCCAGATAATGATCATTAAAGGTCTGATTCTGTTCCGGGTCCAGCACCTCCAGAAGGGCAGAAGACGGATCTCCCCTGAAATCGGTGCTCATCTTGTCCACTTCATCCAGGCAGAACACCGGATTACTGTAACCGGTTTTCTTCAAGGTCTGGATGATCTTGCCGGGCATGGCACCGATATAGGTACGCCGGTGCCCCCGGATCTCCGCTTCATCCCGCACCCCGCCAAGGGAAATCCGGGCAAAGGAACGTCCCATGGCCCGGGCCACGGAGCGGGCAAGGGATGTTTTTCCCACCCCCGGGGGGCCCACCAGGCACAGAATGGGGCCCCGAATTTTTTTTACCAGCACCTGGACGGCCAGAAACTCAAGAATCCGTTCCTTGGGTTTTTCAAGGCCATAGTGATCTTGATCCAGGATGGTTTCCGCCAGGGCAATATCGGTTTTTACCCGACTTTTCCGATACCAGGGCAAAGACAGAATCCACTCAATATAATTTCTCACCACGGTCGCCTCGGAGGACATGGGAGACATCATCTTGAGTTTTTCAAACTCCCGTCTCACCACGGCTGCAGCCTCTTTGGGCAAGCGCTTTTTCTTGATATCCCGCTCAAGATCCTGGTATTCCTGCTGGGCAGATCCCTCATCCCCCATTTCTTTCTGGATGGCCCGCATCTGCTCATTGAGATAGTGTTTTTTCTGGAGCGCTTCCATCTGCTCCTTGACCCGGCCCTTGATTTTCTCGGACATGGCCACCACTTCACTTTCCTCTTCAATGAGTTTCAGGAGCAGAACAAACCGGTCCTCAAGCCTGGAGGTTTCCAGAAGCATCTGTTTATCCGCAACCTTCAGGGGAATCTGGGTGGCCATGGTGTCCACCAATGTCCCGGGGTCCTTGGAGATCTCGGTGAGGCTCTGGAGAAAGCTTTTACCGATGGTTCCTGAAAGCCGGGCATATTTTTCAAATGCCTCCACCAGGGTACGCACCGATGCCTTGGTAAGGGACGCAGGCATGGGCTCATCTGCCAGAGGTAGAAACTCAGCAGATACATACCCGTCCATATTCCGCAACCGAGTAATTTTTCCCCGGCTCTGCCCTTCCACAAGCACCTTCACCGTACCATCGGGAAGGCGAAGCAATTGATTGATCTTTGCCTGGGTTCCCACAGAATAAATATCATTCATTTTGGGCTTCAGGGTTTCAGGGGCCTGCTGGGTAACCAGGAATATCATTTTATCCCTGGCCATGGCTTCGGACAGCGCCTTGATGGAGGATTCCCTTCCCACAAATATAGGGGAAATCATATGGGGAAACACAACCATATCCCGCAAAGGCACCATGGGTAATTCAGTGGGAGCGGCCTCGGACCCGTCGGGATTAAACAATTTGGTGATATTGATCATTGTTATTTCTATTCCCTGTGGTGTTATTAGGCTTTTTTCTGATTCTGCTCAAACAGGAGGATGGGTTTTTCTTTTTTCAACACCACTTCTTCCCCCACAATACACTCTTTTACGTCCTTCATGGAGGGCAGTTCATACATGATATCAAGCATGGTTTCTTCCATGATGGCTCTAAGCCCACGGGCACCGGCCTTGCGACCCACGGCTTCTTTTGCCATGGCCACAAGGGCCTCATCGGTGAATTTAAGATCAACCCCTTCAAATTCCATCAATCTCTTGTATTGTTTTACCAGGGCATTTTTGGGTTCTTGTAAAATCTTGATCAGGGAAGACTCATTGAGCTCACCAAGGGAGGTAACAATGGGAAGTCGCCCCAGAAATTCCGGAATCAACCCGAATTTAATGAGATCTTCGGGTTTGAGCTGCTCCAGAAGTTCTCCAATGGGCCGCTCCTTCTTGTAGGTCATTTCAGCACCAAAACCCATGGATTTTGTGCTGATGCGTCGCTGTACCACCTTTTCAAGACCAGTGAAAGTTCCCCCGCATATGAACAGAATATTGGAGGTATCCACCTTTACAAAATCCTGCTGGGGATGTTTTCTTCCTCCCTTGGGAGGAATGCTTGCCGTGGTCCCTTCAATGATCTTCAACAGGGCCTGCTGCACGCCTTCACCGGACACATCCCGGGTGATGGATGGATTATCTCCCCGCTGGGAAATCTTGTCCACTTCATCAATGTAAATGATGCCCCTCTGGGCCTTTTCAATGTCATAATCGGCGTTCTGCACCAGGGCAAGAACGATGTTTTCCACATCCTCCCCCACATAACCTGCCTCGGTGAGGGCTGTGGCATCGGCCAGGGCAAAGGGAACATCCAGAAAACGGGCCAGGGTCTGGGCCAACAAAGTTTTACCGCAACCTGTGGGTCCGATGAGCAGAATATTGCTTTTCTGAATCTCCACATCATCACGCTGGTTATCTGCATCAAGGCGCTTGTAATGGTTATAAACCGCCACGGAAAGCACCTTTTTGGCCTGGTCCTGCTCAATCACATAAGTGTCAAGCAGGTCCTTGATTTCCCGGGGAGGCAGCCGTTTTGATGCGGCTTTCTGCTTCCCGGTGGTATCTTCTTCCCTGCCGTCATCCTCAATGATCTCACCGCAGAGCCCCACGCACTCATCGCAGATGTAAACACCTGGACCTGCAATAAGCTTTTTCACATCTTTTTGATGTTTTCCACAGAATGAACAATGCAGCTTATCATTTTTATCTTCTTTTTTGGCCATATTACTTCTCCTTTGGCGCGTCTTCCTTTTCCACATCCGAGCGGTTTACCACCACATGGTCCACAAGGCCATAGGCCTTTGCTTCCTCACCGGACATGAAAAAATCGCGATCCGTATCCACAGCAACTTTTTCAATGGACTGGCCGGTGTGTCTGGCCAAAATATTATTGAGTGAATCCTTCATGCGAAGGATCTCGTTGGCCTGGATTTGAATATCAGACGCCTGCCCCTGGGCGCCGCCCAGGGGCTGATGGATCATAATTCTTGAATTGGGAAGAGAATATCGTTTACCATCGGCTCCGGCAGCAAGGAGAAGTGCTCCCATGCTGGCAGCCTGACCAATACATACGGTTACCACATCGGGCTTAATATACTGCATGGTATCATATACGGCCATACCGGCAGTGACAACGCCACCCGGGGAATTGACATAGAAGTTGATATCCTTTTCAGGATCTTCTGATTCCAGAAACAGAAGCTGGGCCACAATAAGATTGGCAATCTCATCATTAATGGCGGACCCAAGAAAAATAATCCGGTCTTTCAGAAGCCTTGAGTAGATATCATAGGCACGCTCTCCCCTGTTACTCTGTTCAACTACCATTGGAACTAAAGGCACTTTTCTCTCCTTGTATCTTTACTGATTGGCATCATGGAAACATCAAACACAAACATTATGCCGTGGTATCAGGTGCCGGGGTTTCCGCCACGGGTTCTGTTGTTTCAACGGGGGCATCGACCGGGGTGTCGGCATTGGCGTTGGCTGCTTCGGCAGCTTTTGCCACTTCTGCATCCTTAGCCGCCTGGGCTTCTTCCGGTGTCACCTCTGTGATGTTTCCACTTTGTATAATAATGTCAGCTGCCTTTTTTTCAAGCTGGTTATGTTTAAAATACGTCAGTTGACGATCATCCATCTTGAAGAAATTTTTCACAGCATCCACGGAAGCGTTCATGCCAAGGGCCATTTCTTCAAAGCCCTTTTCCAGCTCTTCATCTGTCAGTTCCAGACTTTCCTGCTCAATGATTTTAGCAAGCAAAACATGTCTTCTAGCCTGTTTTTCCGCAACATGACGATACTGACTCTTCAAAAAATCCTTGCCAAGCCCAACGGCATCCAGATCCACATTGTTCTGGGCATAGGCCTGCTCGGCTTCAGCCACAATGCCGTCAAGTTCAGCATCCACCATGACATCGGGGACCTCAAAATGATTTTTTTCAAGAAGCGCGGAAAACACCTGTTCGGAAAGCTCATGCTTGATGCGCTGGGCATAGCCTTTTTCCAGATTATCACGAATGGCTGCCTTGACGGCATCCAGATCTTTGTAATCTCCAAGCTTTGCTGCCAGAGAATCATCTTCGGGGGGCAGTTCTTCCTTCTGAATCTCCTTGAGTTCAACCTTGTAAGTGATGGTTTTACCGGCAAGCTCTTTATCCTTGGCATCTTCACCATAAACGGCTTCAATCTCAAGCTTCTGTCCGGGGAAGGCACCTGTGAGTTTTTCAGAAAAGGCTTCGTGAATCACGTTTCCACCGATGGCCATGACATAATTTTCTACCAGAGGCGTTTTGTCAAAGGGCTGTCCATCCACAAATCCCTGGTAATCAATGAGCACAAAGTCATCTGCGGCCACTGCGCGTTCTTCTGTAACGGTCTCTTTTGTGGCCATGGTTTTACGGATCATCTGAATCTGGGCATCAATCTCATCCTCGGAGACTTCATACATGGTCTTTTTGAGCTCAAGACCCTTGAAATCAACATCGGCAAGTTCAGGGTTTACTTCCACAGTCATATCAAAAACATAGGGCTTACCCGGTACCAGTTCCGGGGGATCCAGCTGGGGACCACCGGCCAGATTAAGGTTGTGCTCTTCCACAATTTCGGCAAAGGCATTCTGAATCAAGCGGGGGGTGACATCGGCATGAACATCTTTGGAAAATTTAGCCTCCAGAACCTTGCGGGGCGCTTTTCCCTTTCTAAATCCCTTGATATCCGCCGTTTTTTTTAATTCTTTGTAGGCATCATTGAGTTCCTTTGATACCTGCTCCTCAGAAATTTCAACGTGAATCACTTTCTTGACTGTACTTTTATCTTCAATACTTACTTGCATTTGTTTCCTTCCTGTAACCCAAAAGATTTGAAGCCCGGATTGCTTTAAATCCGCACGCTTATCAATCTTCATGAATAAATTTTCACTGTTTTTTCAAGGCATTTCCATGGGAGGACCTACCCGTTGGAGCTGGAAATGCAAAGAATCTTCATACGCCAAATAAAATGTAATAAGTTAATCTTTAAATGTGGTGGTGTCAAGATAATTGCGCCAAGGTTTTTTTTCCAGAAATTTAATTTTAGCCTTGCATAAACTTAAAGACAGTGGTAGTTTACCGTTCTGTATTTGGCGGGGCGTAGCGCAGCCTGGTAGCGCGCCTGCTTTGGGAGCAGGATGTCGGAGGTTCGAATCCTCTCGCCCCGACCATATTCAGTTACCTAGAATGTTAAAAGGGTTACGACAGATGTCGTAACCCTTTTTTGTTTGAGTCGTGTTGGATTCCAGAAAAAATGGCAAAACATGGGAAGGCAAGGTCAAAGAAATATAAAAAACAAGGACTGTCCCCCTATTTTTCACTATTTTCAGAAATCCTCCATGAGACGTCGAAGTCTAAAATAGCTGCCAAACACTTCGGTGTGAGCCGTCACCAGGTTAAATCTTGCCCGTGACAGATTAAAAATGGCATCCAGCACATCCGATGAGGTGCCGATGCCCTGACCGAATGCAAGATCGGTGATTCTCATGTTTTCCCGGGCCTCCGCTGTTCCCGTTTTTGCCACAGCCAAATTATCAAAGGCCACATCAAGATCAAGCAGGGTGTTTTTAAGATCTGTTTTCAGTGTCTCTTCAAGCTCTCTGATATCAAAGCGGATTTTCTGCTGCTCAAGGCGTGCCTGTCTGGTGACCGCATACTTTTTCATACCATCAAACAGATTCATGGAGATCACCGCCTGGCAACGCACCTCGTCATCGGAATTCTCAAAGGAGTCAGGGAAGAAATCGTCCCGGGTATGTGAACTGTAACCAAGGGAAATATCAGCCCGGGGGTACAAAGATGCCCGGGAGGCGGCAACGGTCATCTCCGCAGCATCAAAGGACATCTTCAGTGCCTTGAGATCGCTTCTGTTTGCCAACAGAAGCGCTTCACATTCTCCGGGAGATTTAATTTCGGGCAACTGATCAAAAAGTAAAAAATCAAGTTGGGTGCTTTCAATGGGTTTCCCAATGTCAAAACTCAGACGATTAAGCCCTGAAGTCACAGCCGCCTTCACCCGTCGCCGGGTCTGCACCGCATTATCAAGCTCCACCTTCACCTTGAGAAAATCGGTCTGCTTCAACACCCCCACCTTTACCTTGAGTGAAATCTGCCGCAGACGGTCTCCATAGAGCTTAACAGCGGCCTCGGAGACTTTAAGATTCTCCAGGGAGCGATAAATGCCAAGAAAATCCATGGCAACAGCAAGACGAATGTCCTGCTCAATGAGATCCAGCCGGGATTGACCCGCCCGGGTCATAATCCGGGCCGCCTTCAGGCTGTAATAATCTTTAAAGCCGGCAAAGAGGTTCCAGGAAATCGCCCCGGAAAAGGTATCGTTTTCACTGCCTTCACCAACGGCGGTGTCATGGTTCAATTGATTTAAGGTGTATCCCAGATCCAGTGAAGGCAAAAATTCACCCCGAACCTTTTTTTCCTGCTCCAGAAGAATATCCAGGTCGGCCTGGTAACGTCTTACCAAATCCCGGTTTTCACAGGCCTGCTTCTGCAAGGTTTCAAGACTTTCAAGAGATTGTGATGCAAAAGCCATGGATACCCAGGACATCACCACTGTCAGAATCAATGTGCAACTCAGGATACGAAATGTTTCTTTCATAGGTTTTCAGCTCCCATATCACTTAGGGGTTCAGCCGTTTTCAATCCACCGTTTAACCAAGGCAACATGTGAAAATTAAGTGCATGGACTAAACTCTTTTCCTGTTAGAATTTTGAATAATACCCATCATCAAAGCAACTGTTTTATGCGTCAGGAAAAAAGTTATGTTCTGCGACTTATCAGTCGTCAGAAACCTGCAAACGGTAAAGCAATCAAGGCTGAATCCTTATAAACTCACATGTCCTGGTGGACAAAACGAATATTGAAAATGCTACCATGCCGCCCCCCCGACGGGCATGTCCTGTCGGACACAACAAATATAGGGTCGTAGACGTGGAGGCAAATGGTATTATTATACCGCCCCCCCCGACGGGCAATGGGCCCGGACCGGAACTGTAGACAGCTCAATTGTCCGGTTCCTATTGCCCATCGGGGGGGACGGCTCTGCTGAGGTTGCCCTGGAGGCTGCCTTTTCATATAAACATGCATGGCAGGCACCACCTGCCACAACGAACAATGAAAAAGCAGTTGCGGTTAACACCCAGCACCTTCTTTTTCATATAAAAAAAATAATGACCACATTTAATGGGCTTGATCACAGCATCACCACACTGGGAAAGACCACCAATCTCCTCAGAAGGCTGCCCGAAAAAAAGATCACAGAAGGGTCAGCTCCGCTGGACCACCTGCTTTTCCATCCCGATGAAAAAAGCAAGCAAAGCCGGTATCACAAAAAGGGTGAACACTGTTGACACGGCAAGCCCCCCGAGAATCACACTGCCGATGCCCCGGTACAGCTCACTGCCGGAACCCGTGGCAACCACCAGGGGCATCAAAGCAAAAATACTGGTACAGGCACTCATAAATATCGGCCGGATACGGGTTCTCACCGCTTCTGAAATGGCTCCCAAGCCCATCATGCCGTTGTACCTGACATTGTTCAGGGACTGGTGGACTATGAGGATGGCATTATTGACCACCGTTCCCACCAGAATAATAAATCCCAACATGGTCAGCACATCCAGGGGCTGGGACGCAATGAACACATTCACCAGACGAAGCCCCATAAGGCCACCCGCTGCAGCCAGGGGCACACTGAACATAATAATCAACGGATAAAGAAAATTTTCAAACAGGGCTGCCATGAGAAGATAAGTGATCATCAGCGCCAGCAGCAGATTCCACTTCAGGGCGTCAAAGGTCTCTTCCAGTTTGTCGGCATTGCCCCCCAGATCCAGGGAGACATCCTTTATTGTACCCGATGCAAGCAGCCCGTCACAGGTGGCCTTAATGGTTTCAATGGCCGTCTGCAGGGGAACTTCCATGGGGGGCGTGATCTCCAGGCGGATGTTTCGCTTTTTTTCCAGACGGTCGATCTGGGTCATCCCTGAGTCATAGGAAATACTGGCCACATCCCCCACCCGGACCTGTCGGCCGATGTTGCTCACAATGGGGGCATTTAAAATATCCTCCGGGGTTTTAAACCGCTCCTTGCCCCCCCGGACCACCAGATCTATGCGATCCTTGCCTTCGGGGCCGAATTCATCCACCTTTCTGCCGTTCATCAAGACATCCACATAAATCCCGAGTTCCCGCTCGGTAAGCCCGTTGGCGGCAAGTTTCATCTTATCTGCCACCACCCTGCCCTCGGGGTAAGAGATCTCCATGGAAGGCACCGGGCGGATCTGGGAACCAGGAATGGCTTTGCCCACAGCCCCGAACAGCACCCGGGCGGAGTTAACTATGGTATTCATGTCCTCCCCGGAAATATTCAAATCCACGGTGCGGCCTTTTCCGATGCCACTCTCAAAGATACCTGGCTGGATACTGATGCCAAACATCCCGGGCAGTGAATTGATCAATCGGGTAAGGGTGGGAATAAAGCGGCCGGCCTGGGTCTCATATTCATCCGTGGCGGACAGACCAAACCCCGAAAGGAAATCCGAAGAAAAATAGAACATGTTTTTAATCAGGGGCAGATTATGGTCACCGGGTTGTCTGTATTTATCTGTATGAGCAAAGAGATATTCCCCCACCTCCCGGCGTTTTTCAGCGGAATATCCCGGGGGTGGCACCAGAATATTCATGATGAAATTCCGATTCCCCTGGGGCAGGTATTCGGCCTTGGGCATAAGGCTTACAGCCCCGGCAACGGCAAGGCTGGTAAATACCACAATGCACAGCAGCCGGGTCACCGCATTTTTCTGAAAGAAACCAGATACGCCCATGATGACATTCACAAAAAAGCCCCCAACGTATGCGGACAGCCCTTTTTTAGTAGTCCCCATCCTCACAACGGGGCGATTACGATAAATAAAATGCATGAAGGATGGAATTACGGTTACCGACACCAGAAGACTTAGGGCAATGGAGGCGGTGATGGCAATGGCGATGTCTTTAAACAACTGTCCGGCTTCCTGGCGGATGAAAATAACCGGCAAAAAAACCGCCACCGTGGTAAGGGTGGAGGCCACCACGGCCCCAAACACCTCGCTTGCCCCCTGGTAGACGGCATCAAAGATCTGTTTGCCCATCTGGCGATGACGATCAATGTTTTCCAGCACCACAATGGCATTGTCCACAAGCATGCCTACGGCAAAGGAAATACCTGCAAGACTCACCACATTAAGGTTTCTGTCCAGGAGCCACAGAAAAATAAAGGTCCCGATGGCTGAGATGGGAATGGCAAGACTGATGGTGATGGTGGAACGAAGGCTGCCAAGGAAAATCATCAGGACAATAACGGCAAGCACTGCCCCGATGATCACATTGGTTTTCATGTTGTCAATGGAGGTCAAAATATACGGGGCTTCATCATGGGCCCAGCTGATATAAAGATTTTTTGGGGCCAGGATTTCTTTGTTAAGGCGGTCCACCTCAGCCTTCACCCGCTGCACAATATCAATGACATTGCCACCCTTTTCCTTTTTCACCCCCACCACAATGCCTTCCCGGCCGTTCTCCATGACCGAAACAAACTGAGGCTCATACCCGATGGCTGTGGTGGCCACATCCCGTAAAAAGACCCGGTTAATGCCATCATCATAGATAACCACATCCAAAGGGTCTGACACTGTTTGAAACTTTGCCACGGTGCGGATGCGGTAATTTTTACGATCAATGCCCAGAACACCGGCGGAAATATCGGCGTTGGCCGCCACCAGCCGGGAAATAACCTGGTTGATGGTAATACCTCGGCGGGTCATTTTTTCAGGGTCAATGATAATTTCCAGCTGGTCTTCGGTGCCACCGAAAACCAGCAGAGACGCCACGCCTTCAATACGCTCGAGATACTGACGAACTTCATTTTCAAAAAAACTTTTGTACTTCAGAATCTCCGTATCCGGGCCATCCTTGGTTTTTAAAAGCATCCAAATAATGGGCTGGGAAGAACCACCGGAGCTCGATAAAATCGGCTGCATGACGTTATCCGGGTATTCAGAGACCTCGTTGAGTTTGTTTGATACCCGGAAAAGGGCGGTATCAATGTCGATGTCAAGATCAAAGGTCAATGTAATGGTGGCATAATCATTGTAAGAAGAGCTCTCCATTTTCTGGAGGTTCTGAAGACTTTTAAGCTTATCCTCCTGACGCTCCACCACTTCACTTTCCATCTCCGTGGGGCTGGCACCTGACCACACGGTTCGCACTTCAATTTCGGGCAGATCCGTGTCCGGGGCCAGTTGAACCGGCAACCGAGTAAGACCGATGGTTCCAAACAATACAATGAGTATCACCATGACCGCCATGGTAACCGGCCTGGCAATGGCAGTTTTAATGACATTCATATCACATCATCCTTTAACGATATTATTTTTTTAAATTCCATTTTTTACCTTTCCAAGGAGTTATATTAAACATCCGGGGATGATGGAGGTTATGGGTCTTGGGCTGTGGATGCAGGCACAGGATACCGATCCATTATTCGTTGGGGTCAAATCCGTACGCCATGGATGTTATTTCACAGCCTTGATGACCTCAACGGCCTGGCCGGGCTGGAGGCGATCATTACCATCCACCACCACTGGCATCCCCTTTTTGATCCCTCCAGGTCCAATGGCAACCGCATCCCCCACATAGGATAAAATGGTCACAGGAACGGGGACAGCCTTGGCCTGATCCAACGTATACACCATGTACTGGCCGTTGTAGTTAACCAAGGCATCCCGTGGAATCAGCAGCATATTTTTTTTCTGCCCCACGGGCATAGATACGGTGGAGGACATGTTCAACACCGGGTGCTCCATTTCCGGCAGCTTGACCTTGACAAACACACTACGGGTCTGGGGATCAGCCACCGGAATAATGCCGTCAATGGTTCCCATTACTTTTACGCCCAGGGCTTCAATGGACACCGGCACCCGTTTTCCGGACCGGGCAAAGGCAAGAAGACTCTCCGACAGCGGCACCTTGACAAAAAGATCGGAAATGGACCCAACAACGCAGAGTCGTGAACCAGGAGAGACCCAGTTGCCCACATCGGCATTTTTTTCAATGACCACCCCGTCAAAGGGAGCCCGGATAAGGCTTTTATGTTGTTTCAGCTGGGCCAGAGCGAGCTGTTTTTCAAGGATCACGATTTGCCGGACAAGGTCCTCCCGGGACAGAACAATGTCATCATATTCGGATTCACTGACCGCATTTTGATTAAAAAGGGTTTCATATCGTTTAAACCCCTTCTCGGCCCTTGCAAGACGCACCTTCACCTGTTCCATGGTCGCCTGGACCGAGGCAATTTCATTGTCAATGAAATCGGTGCTCAACCCGAACATAAGGTCCCCTTTTTTCACCCGGTCTCCCTCCCGGACATGGACCGCATTGACAAGCCCCCCCACTTCAGAGGAAAGATTGCTCATGCGATCAAAAAAAAGCGTCCCCAGCACCTGCGTGGTTTCCGCAACATTATCCTCCACCACCAGAGCCGTAACCACCCGGGTTGGCGGTGGCCCTTCTGCTGTGGCCATCAAAGGCCCCGACATCATCAGGGTAAATCCCAGCCATAAAACCAGCCTTATTTTCATTGTTCTCATATTGCCGCCTCAACGGTAAATCGCCGATTCAGGCGCATGGTGCTGAAAAGGCCAAAAACATGGTGGGAGACATTGATCACTTTAAGATCTCTTGCTGCCCGAGCCAATTTATTGTGAATGGAAATAATGACACCGATACCAATGGAATCAACCATTTCCACTCCCTTGAGATCAAGGACAAGATCTCCAGGATTGCCATCAATGGTTAACATCAATTCAGTTTTAAAATCCTCTGCCATGGAAGCCACAATATCCATATTAGGCTTCACAACCGTCCGGTTTTCTTCGATGATAATCTCGCTCATCACTGCCTCCTGGAAATTTTTTTTAAGGCTTGGTCACAACATGGCCCACTTTTGGCTGGGGTTAGCAATTGTAACGGGTGGCTCAGGTTGTGACCAAGCCCTTTTTTGAAGTTTTTTCACCGTCTCTGGGAACAACATCTTGGTACTTTTTTTCACACAGGCCAAAGCAGGGCAGCCGCATTTTCCCCACTGACCATGGCCCGCTGTTCCGGGGACATACCCGAGGTTTCAAAATCCTTATAATACCTTGCGGGTTTGAGCAAGGGAAAATCAGTACCAAACAGCACCTTATCAATAACCCCGAGCTCCCCGGCCACCCGGTAGATATCAGGATCATAGAGATAGGGCGAAGCTGCGGTATCATACCATATATTTTTGAGGACCTTTTTGGCATCTTTTTTCAAGAGATGATAAAACAGCACCCCGCCTCCCCAATGGGCCAGGACAATCCTGTTTTCAGGAAATCGCTGGGCCAAGCCATAAATCTGCTCTATGGTCACCGGGGTTTTCCCGGGATAAACATGCCCCACGGGCTCATTGGTATGAATCATCACCGGCAGGTTACCCGCAGCACGACAGATCTCCATCACCGGATCAAGCCTGTCCAGGGCATCTTCATCAATACCCGAAAGGTAAAAGGCAAGTTCCCCCACCCCGGAAAGCCCGGCATCTATGCAACGTTTTGCCTCACCGGCGGCCCCGTCCCAGGCCATGTCAAAACAGGCAAATCCCTTTAACCGTTCTGGATAACGATTCACCGCCTCCAGGATATAATCATTATTCAACCGGGCAGTATCCCCGTTGATCCAGGGAAATCCAAAAACCGCTGCAAAATCCACTCCCTGTTCATCCATGGTTTCAACGAGGGTATCAACTCCAACCAGGCTGGATGTGGGCATGTCATAAAGAAGTTTGAAGGCCGGTTCATTGTCAAAAAAATTCTCCCGGGCCGTGCGAATCTCTCCGGGAAAGATATGGGTATGAAAGTCAATGATCATAACAGAAAAATCTCCACTTCAAGTTTTGAAAATATGGGTTTGGTCATAGAATGGGCCACTTTGGGGTGGAATCAGGCTTGTATTGCTGGCGCTTTTGTTTAAATTTACCTTGAAACACAGGTGGTTGTAAAAAAACGCAATAACACAAGCCTGACTTCGTTGAACCACTAAATGTGACGGGTGCCCCATGGTGTGACCAAGCCCGAAAATATTTTCGTATTGAGTTAAACATTGAAAATTCAAAACAGTTTACATATAATGACCCTCTTTTGCAAACAAGGAGCATTTTCATTGAGTGATATTCCATACTACCCTGTTCATCTCAACGTCAAGGGAAAAACCTGTCTCGTGGTGGGGGGGGGCAGGGTTGGCATACGAAAGACCCGGTCTCTTTTAAAAAGCGGTGCCCGGGTGACCATGATCACCCCCCGGATCAGTGCCGACCATGCCGGAGAACTCACGGACAAGATCAACTGGATATCGGCTCCCTATGCCCCCCATCACCTAAAAGGGGTATGCCTTGTGTTTGCAGCCACAGACCAGAGGGAGCTGAACCATCAGATTGCACAAGATGCAAAGAAAGCGGGCATCCCCTGCAACATTGCAGATGATCCCCCGGCATCGGATTTTATTGTGCCCGCCGTTGTCCAGCGGGGAGATCTGATCCTCACCGTGTCAACATCAGGGACCAGTCCTGCCTTTGCAAAAAAACTGCGCCGGGACCTGGAATCCCAATTCGGTGAAGGGTATGCTGAGTTTCTGTTCCTCATGGGCCGGATTCGCAATCAGCTGCTGGCCCAGGGGCACGCCCCGGAAAAACACAAAATACTTTTTTCCACCCTAATCAAGGAAGATCTGCCCGGCATGGTCATGGAAAAAGACATTGAACGTATCAACCATCTGCTGGGCGTCACCCTTGGCCGTTCATATACCTATCAGAAACTGATTGCCGGAGACCCGTCATGACCCTAGAAACCATAAGCACCGGACTGTTCTTCATTGCCACAGTCCTGTACACCGCAAGTACCGTGGGCTATGCCCTCTATCTTTTCATGCAGAAAGACAAAATGCAGCATCTGGCATTTTCCCTTGTTTTTGCCGGATGTATTTTTCATTTTTTTGCCACGCTGATGGTCACCATTAATCTGGGTACCCTGCCCGTGCATAATTTAAAGGAAACCCTTTCCATTGCGGCCCTGGCCCTGGCCGTGATGTTTCTGGTACTCAAGGGAAAGTTCAACTTGAAAATACTGGGCATTTTTGCAGCCCCCCTGCTCACGGTGATGATGGTGGCCATGATGGCGCTTCCCCAGAGCCTGGCCCCGGGCAACTCGTTTTTAAAAGGATTCTGGCTGATCTCCCACATTGTGTTGATCTTTTCAGGAGAAGCAGCCCTGGCCCTGGCATGCGGTTCAGGAATTCTCTATATTCTGCAGGAAAATGCCATTAAAGACAAAAAAAGAGGGTTTTTCTTTAAACGACTGCCCTCCCTGGACCTCCTGGACAGTACCAGTTACACCTGTGTGGTCACAGGCTTTGCCATGCTCACCGCAGGCCTTATCACCGGTCTTGTCTACGCAAAAGCCATCTGGGGCAGCTTCTGGAACTGGGACCCCAAAGAAATCTGGTCGGCGGTGACCTGGCTGGTCTATGCCGCCCTCTTACACGGCCGCCTCACCGCCGGATGGCAGGGCAGAAAATCGGCCATCATGACCATCATCGGTTTTGCCGTCCTTGTATTCACCTTTCTGGGTGTTAATTTTCTCATTGGAGGTCACCACCGGGGATTTACCATGTGATGCGGTGGCATACCTTTTTGATTTGAACGACATTTTAAGCCGGCCTGCCGGACGGGGCAGCCACATAAATAACCGAGCGGCCCATGATTACAACCCTCTGATCGGAGTTTCATACAACCTTTGGCAGCAGATGTCTGGCACAATAAAGGTTGAAACTTCAGTTATTGCAGTTTTTTAGACGGAGTTTCATATAAAAAAATGAATACAGAATCATCCCATGCGTTTTCCTGTGAACCAGGGCCTGCCCCCCAGGACACACCATTTATAAATAAAGGCAAAATGTCAAACATAACACTTATTGGCATCAATCACAAAACAGCCCCCGTGGCCCTGAGGGAAATTCTCTCCCTCACCGGAGACGAGGCGGACATTGCCTTAAGAGACATGTTTCAACTGCCTGACATTGGTGAACTGGTACTTCTTTCCACCTGTAACAGGATGGAAATACTTTTTATTCCGGCCCGGGGTGATGGCATAGATTGCGTTAAAACTTTTATTTCCCGGTTTAAATCCGTTCCCGTGGAACGCTTCCAGGATTCCCTCTATATTTATACCGGAGATGAGGCCATCCGCCACCTTTTCCGGGTGGCATGCAGCCTGGACTCCATGATGGTGGGGGAACCCCAGATTCTGGGCCAGGTTAAAAAAGCCTATCGCAGCAGTGTAACGGCAAATACCTCCGGTGTAATTTTAAACCGACTCATGCACAAGGCCTTCAACATTGCCAAAAAAGTTCGAAGAGAAACCGGCATCGGGGACAATGCCGTGTCCATAAGTTATGCCGCAACGGAGCTTGCCAACAAGATATTCAGTGATATCAGTACCCGAAGCGTCATGCTGCTGGGGGCAGGAGAAATGGCGGAACTGGCCGTGGAACACCTCATATCAAGCGGGGTAACAAAAATCGTGGTGGCCAACCGTACCTTCTCCAATGCCGTTACCCTTTCTGAAAAATTCAATGGTCAAGCCGTTAAATTTGAAGAAATGGAAGACTTTCTGAAAGAGGTGGACATAATTATCAGTTCCACCGGGGCCACACAATTTATCCTCACCGCCTCCCAGATCAAAAAAATCATGCGCTCACGGAAAAATCGCCCCCTGTTTTTCATCGATATTGCCGTGCCCCGGGATCTGGACCCGGACATCAACAAAATCAGCAATTGTTTTCTTTATGATATTGATGATCTCCAGGACATTGTCAATGACAACATTGATGAACGAAACAAGGAAGCTGTTAAGGGAGAACGGCTGGTGGATGAGGCCGTAATCAAATTTCTTAACTGGATGGAATGCCTTGATATGGTTCCCACCATTGTGGCCATTCGAAAAAAAATCGATGACATTGCCGATGCTGAACTCAAAAAAACTCTGGGTTCCATGCATCATCTTTCCAGTGAAGACCATAAGGCCATAAAACGCATGACCAGATCCATTGCCGACAAGCTCATGCATGATCCCATCCGCTTTCTAAAACACATGGGAAACCACAGAGATGATGCTCGGTATTTAAATGCCGCCAGACATCTTTTTAACCTTGATGACCTTGACGGGCAATGATAAAGTTGACTATTGGTCACAGGGGTTGGGGCACACCACAAACCCTTTCAGGCCAAGTGCCTCAAACACATCATAAATGGATGGCCATGCTTGGGCACACTATACACCCTTTCAGGGTCTGACTGAATCTCCAATTTTACACTTTACTTTGTAATTTAAAAACATTACAATGCTGAATTCAACTTTAAGAGTTGATTGTAGAAGCAGTACAACACATGCTTTATCAGGGCATAAGTCCAGATTTGGCCAATTAATTGGCGGAAAAGAATATAGCGGGCTGTCTTATGACTAAACCCGGAACTTGATGTTTTTATTTTTAATCTGATCGGAAGCAACCCCAAAGTTGAAGGATAGAACCATGGAAGAAAAAGAGATACAGTTTTTTAAAACCCTTTTGACCGAAAGACTCAACGATCTGCTTTCCCATGCCGACAGCACTGTAAACGGAATGACTCTTCCCAAAGACAATTTTGCAGATCCCACGGACCGTGCCTCCCACGAAGCTGAACGCAACTTTGAACTCAGAATCAGAGATAGAGAGCACAAGCTGATCAAAAAGGTAAAAAAGGCCTTGATTCGCATTGAAAACAACACCTTTGGTATCTGTGAAACCTGCGGAGATGATATATCATCGGCACGCTTGAAGGCCCGTCCGGTGACCACCCAGTGTATTGAGTGTAAAACCAGAGAAGAAATGATGGAAAAAGCCCTTGGTATTTAAGGCCCCCACCCCTGTGATTGATCTTCATATCCATTCCTCTGCTTCGGACGGAACCTGTGCGCCAGGAGAAATTGTCCAGCAGGCCCGGGACTTAGGCCTTACGGCCATTGCCATTGCCGACCATGACACCATTGACGGGGTGCGCCAAGCCATGGACGCCGGTATCCCCCACTGTCTGGAATTCATAACCGGCATTGAAATCAGTGCCCAGCCCCTTCCCTGCATGAACGGAGGGGGCAGCTTTCACATTCTTGGATATGGATTCAGTATTTATGATAATTTTCTGCACAAAACATTAAAAACCCTCCAGCAGGCCCGGGAAGAAAGAAATCCTAAAATCATTGAAAAACTTCGGCAAGCCGGCATTGACATTTCCATGGAAGATGTCCGGAGGCACAGTGGTAACGGGCAGCCAGGCCGCCCCCACATTGCCCTGGCGCTCATGGAAAAAAAAGTAGTGGATACCTTTGACCAGGCCTTTGATCGCTACCTGGCAACGGGCCGCCCGGCCCATGTGGATAAAGCCCGACTGTCCTGTCAGGAGGCCATCGAGCTCATCAACCGGGCCGGTGGTATTGCCGTCCTGGCACATCCCGGTCTCATTGAAACCACCGAAGACTACCCCATGGGAGAGATTATTGATACCCTTGCAGCCATGGGACTCAACGGCATTGAAGCCTATCATACCGATCATTCACCGGAACAGACCAGATACTTTGAGAAAATGGCCCAAAACCGGGGCCTGCTTGTCACCGGTGGATCTGATTTCCATGGAGACATGAAACCCGAAGTACAGATGGGAAAAGGTGCCGGAGATCTCCATGTTCCCTGCCATCTGTTTGAAGCTCTTTCCAATGCGGTGACAGATCTTCATAGATCCCCTGCCCCCATTGATATCCTTGAAGACAATCTGGGCCATGTGTTCCAGGACAAAGAACTGATCACAACGGCCCTGCGGCACAGCTCCTATGTCAATGAGGCCCAGAGCCCGGATTTCACGGACAACCAGCGGCTGGAATTTCTGGGAGATGCTGTTCTGGGGCTGGTCATAGGGGAATTTCTAATGGAACAGTCGCCGGACATGAAAGAAGGCGAGCTTTCCAAAATGCGTGCCGGACTTGTCAGCGAACCCGGACTTGCAGCCATGGCCCGTAAGATTGATCTGGGACGGTTCATTTACCTTGGCAAGGGAGAATACCTGTCAGGTGGAGCAGAAAAGAACTCCATTCTTTCCGATACATTTGAGGCAGTGATGGCCGCCATCTATCTGGATATGGGATTCAACCGGGCAGCGGATCTGATTAAAGGACTTTTCCAGGAGCAAATGGACTACATCACCAGCAGCACCACCCAGGTGGATGATTATAAGAGCCTTTTGCAGGAGTACGTCCAGGAAATGGGCCACAGGGCTCCCCTTTACACCGTGTGCGGTGAAAGGGGACCGGATCATGCCAAAGTATTTGAAATAAAGCTAAAGGTCTGCAACATCCAGACCACCGGGGCAGGGAGAAGCAAAAAGGCTGCTGAACAAGATGCGGCGGAAATTGCCCTGAAACGCCTGGAAAAAGAAAAAAACCAGGATCACCATGACAGTCAGGACCCGCAGGGATGATCTCTGAAAAACCTTTGGTCATTCCCATTTTCATTCCCCAGTCCGGCTGTCCCCACCAGTGTGCTTTCTGTAATCAATCCATCATCACCAGTGAAACCCAGCCCTTGCCCGATGAAAAAGCTATCCGGGCGGTGGTGGACCAGTTTCTGGAATACAAGGGAAGCCGGCGTAAGGTCCAGCTGGCCTTTTTCGGCGGTAATTTTCTGGGGCTTGATGAAAAAATCATTGTAAAAATGCTGCGGATAGCCCGACAGCTGGTACTGGAAAACAAAATTGATGATATCCGGTGTTCCACCCGGCCGGACACTATTTCTGAATCCATCTTTAAAGCCATTAAAAAATATCCGTTGACCACCATTGAGCTTGGGGTGCAGTCCATGGATGACGCCGTACTTCAACAGGCCAGAAGGGGGCATACCAGAGAAGATACAATAAAAGCTGCCCATCTTCTGAAAACCAACGGTATGGAGTTGGGCATGCAGATGATGGTGGGACTTCCCGGGGATAGCCCGGACACGGCCCTTGACACGGCGGCGGCCATGTGCCGATTAAAACCCGATTTTATCCGCATTTATCCCCTGATTGTCCTTGCGGGAAGCCCCCTTGCCAAGTGGTATGACCAAGGCAGATATACCCCCATGAAACTGTCTGAAAGCGTCACCTTGGTCAAGGAACTTTACAAAATATTTAACGAAAGGGATATTCCAGTGATTCGCATGGGACTGCAGGCATCGGATCTTCTCCAGGACCCATCATCCATGGTGGCCGGCCCCTGGCACCCGGCCTTCGGGCATCTGGTTTTTTCAGAGCTGTTTCTAGATAAAACCCTGGATGAAATTAAAAAAAAATACCCCATGCGTATGCCCGAGATGAATATACCAAATCAGATCACCCTCACCGTGCATCCGGCGGCCCAGGCCCGCCTTAGGGGAGATAAAAACCATAACATGACAGTGCTTCAGGCACGATATCCCCACACCACCTTCAAGGTGAAAATCGATGGGGTAATGCCCAGGGATGAAGTCCTGATCCATAACAACAGATAAATTGCCAGCTTTGATAGCATGGGAATGCGCCCTAAACCCGACCCTTTACGCTTAAACTTTCATCCGATTGCCATCACTTCCGATGTCGAATCCCAAGCCCTTTTAAAAAATTACGCAAAAACTGATCCTGACAAGGGCGGTAATTTTTATGCCCCTCCTTTCGAAACAGAGCTGTCAACTCACCCTTGGAAACTTTCACCCCGGCCAGGGAAAAAATGTCCATGAGATCTTCCTGTTGTAACTCCAGGGCAATTTTTAGTTTTTTTAATATGAGATTATTATTTAAAAGCTGGGCCTTGGGCGACAAAGAGGGGGCAGCCCCGTCACGGGGTCCCCGGTTATAGATGATAAGCCCCTCCAGAAATAAGGTCAAAACATCATCTTTACAAATTCTGTAACCCGGTTCATCTTCCTTTTTCAGCAGGGCATTTATGCCTGCAAGATCCACATTGCAGTTCCCCAGTTCAAAAATTTTCACCATGGTGCCGTCTTTCACATCCAGGGCGTAGCGAAATCTGCGAAGCACATCATTATTATCCATTTAATCTCCAATACTTCCATAAACCATAAATCCAACACTGACAACATCAAACCTTTTGTTGGGGTTTGATCAAATCATCTCCCAGTTTTCTTCAACTCCATGGCAGGCAACAAAGGTCCCGGCCCTCAGAGACAAAAGCTTGGGCACTTCCTGGACACACTGCTCCCGGGCATAGACACACCGACCATGAAAAACGCAGCCAGTGGGCAAATTCACTGGGGTGGGTACCTCCCCCTTTAATTTAATATGCTTGGCCTTTTTTTCACCCACCCGGGGAATGGCACTGAGCAATGCCCGGGTATAGGGATGCCGGGCCGTGGCAAACAGCGCATCTGCCTTTGCCACCTCGCAAAGGGTACCCAGATACATCACTGCCACACGACTGCTGATGTGTTGCACCACGGACAGATCATGGGTGATGAAAAGATAGGTCAGCCCCCGCTCCCTTCCCGCTTCCATGAGCAGGTTCAAAATCTGGGCCTGGATGGAGACATCCAGTGCAGACACCGGCTCATCGGCCACAATGAATTCCGGATCAAGAATCAGTGCCCTGGCAATACTGATGCGCTGACGCTGGCCCCCGGAAAATTCATGGGGATAGCGGCCCTGCCAGGCGGGATTCACTCCCACCTGATCCATTACCGAAGCAATTTTATCTTCCACCGCCGAAGTAGCCATGCCCGGATTATGGAACCGCAGGGGTTCAGCCAGGGTCTGCCATACGGTTTTTCTGGGATTTAATGAGGCATAAGGGTCCTGGAAAATCATCTGCAGCTTTTTACGAAAGGGAAGCATTTTTTCATGGGTCAAGTGATCAATGCGCTCTCCCTTATAAAACACCTGTCCGGAATTGGGGGGATAAAGCCCCATGACCACCCGGGCCAGGGTGGATTTGCCGCAGCCGCTTTCCCCCACTACGCTCAGGGTTTCGCCTTTATCAATGGCAAGGCTGACATCATTTACTGCCTTCACCGTGGTTTTCTTTCTGACAAGTTTTCCACTCTCAAAGCTCAACTGGTCCAGCAGGCCCCCGGAGATGTCAAAATGTTTAACAATATTTTTTATGGTAAGAATTGAATTTTTGGTGTCCATAATATCCTTAACTCAATTTTCAAACGTCCGCTTTCATCTAAGGTGTGTGGCCAGATTCACGGCATCTGCCAATTTCTGGATGGAGCAGGGTTTTGATTCCAGAGTTTTTTTATATAAAAAGTAACCTCCAAGTTTACCTCAGCAGAGCCCCCCCGATGGGCAATAGGAACCAGCCAATTGAGCCGTCTACGGTTCCGGGCCGGGCCCATTGCCCGTCGGGGGAACGGCATGATACCATTTGGCTCCACGTCTACGACCCAATATTCGTTGTCTTCGTCAGGACATGCCCATTTTACATAAAACTCCGTCTAAAGAACTGCAATTATTAGAGTTTTACTTTTCGTTGTGGCAGGTAGTTACTGCCATGTGGGTTTATATGAAATCGTGACCAACTGCTTATTTATTCACCATGTGGCATGCAGCCAGAACCCCTCGATCTCCAGGAATAAGCGGCGGTTCCTTTTCCAGGCAAACGGCTTCTTTAATGGGACACCGGGGATTAAAGGCGCACCCCGGCGGAATATCCGTAAGATTTGGCATCATGCCGGGAATCTGGTACAGATCTTCGCCTGGCTTGATCATGCCGGGCAATGATTTGATAAGCCCTTTGGTATAGGGGTGAGTGGGGTGCATCACCACATCATCTGTGGGACCTGACTCAATGATCTTTCCAGCATACATCACTGCCATTTTTTCCGTCACCTGGGACACCACCCCCAAATCATGGGTGATGAGGATCAACCCCATCTCATCGGTATCACAAAGCTCCTGCAAAAGGTCCATAATCTCGGCCTGGATGGTTACATCAAGGGCCGTGGTGGGCTCATCGGCAATGATCAGGGCCGGCTCGGTGAGCAGAGACATGGCAATGATAATACGCTGGCGCATGCCGCCTGAAAACTCATGAGGATACTGGGAAAGGCGTTTTTCCGGTGAGGGAATATAAACTTTTTTTAATTTTTCAAGGACAATCTTTTCGGCATCATGGCGAGAAATGTTTCGATGGGCCTTCAGGGTTTCCACCATCTGGGTTCCGATGGTGAACACCGGATTTAACGTCATCATGGGGTCCTGGAAAATCATACTGATGCGGTTGCCCCGGATCTTTCGCATTTTCTCATCGGAAAAAGAGCTAATCTCATCCCCGTTGAACAAAATCCGACCCCCGGAGATGAATCCAGGCTTGCTGATGAGATTGATAATGGCAAACCCGGTGACGGATTTACCGGCCCCACTTTCACCCACAATGCCCATTTTCTCTCCCCGGTCCAGGGTAAAGCTTGCCCCGTTGATGGCGGTGAGATCTCCGCCCCTCAGGGCAAATTTAACTTCCAGATCCTCTACTTCCAAAAGGTGAGACATACAATACTATCCTTTATACAGTTTCGGGTTAAGGACATCGCGCATCCAGTCCCCCAGAAGGTTGATCACCAGCACAAATAAAATAAGAAAAATCCCTGGAAAAATGGTAATCCACCAGACACCGGAGAAAATATATTCAAACCCGGATTTAATCAAAGACCCAAGAGACGGCATGGTAACGGGCATGCCAAGACCCAGAAACGAAAGGGCTGCCTCACTCATGACGGCATTGGCCACCTGGATGGTTGAAATAACCATCACAGAAGTCAGGGTATTGGGAAGCACATGGCGCACCATGATCACCGGGCGGGACAGCCCGATGACCCTTGCAGCTTCCACATACTCCTTATTTTTTTCACCCATCACCGAAGCCCTGATGGTTCTGGCATACACCGGCCATTCAGACAGCCCGATGATGACAATCAACAGGGGAATGGCAAGTTTCTCATAGCTGCCGATGCCAAACAAAATCTGAAACACGGCACTGATGAATATGGCCACCATGAGATATGGAAAAGAAAACTGAATATCTGCCACCCGCATGAGAAGTGCATCCACTTTACCTCCCATGTAGCCTGCCGTAAGACCCACCACAATGCCGATGAAGGCCTGGAGAAACACAGCCCCAAGCCCTATCATCACCGAAATACGCAACCCGTATATCATGGTGGACAACAGATCCCGGCCCATGTTGTCCGTGCCCAAAAGAAAATCCGATGTTCCCTCGTCGTACCAGGCCGGAGGCATTTCAGAATTCATGATATCAATGCTGGTGGAATCATAGGGATTATAGGGGGATACCAGGGGAGCCGTAAGGCTTAACAAAAGAAATACCACCAGAACGATAAAGCTGGCCATAGCAACCTTATCCCGCTTGAAACTGTAATAAAAATAGGATGATTTAAATCGTTTAAGGGATGTTTTCATTTGCGACCTGCTATTCTCACCGTGGGGTTAATAAAACCATACAGAATGTCCACCAGGGTATTTACCATCACAAACACCGATCCCACAACAATGAGATAGGCAATGAGCAGGGAAATATCCGATCGTTCCACCGCCTCCAGGAACATATACCCCATGCCCTGCCACTGGAAAACAGTTTCTGTCAAGATGGTAAAGGCAAACATGATGCCGATCTGTACGCCAAATACCGTAACCACGGGGAGCAGGGTATTTTTAAAGGCATGGACCAGCCAGATGCGCATGGGACTCAAGCCCTTGGCCCAGGCATACTTTATGTATTCGGTTTCCAGCACTTCCATCATCTCCGAACGGATAAGGCGAATGAACAGAGGCAGCATGATGGACGCAAGGGAAATACACGGTAATATCAGATGCATCAGGCCGTCTGTGGTTAAAAAACCGGTCTGCCACCAGCCGTTGCCGAACAGGTCCACGGTTTCTCCCCTGCCATAGGAGGGAAGCCAGTGAAGGTGCACCCCGAAGAGATAGATGAGCATTATGGCGGTGAGAAACACCGGCATGGAAACACCCAAAGTACTGAACCCCATTACAAACCGGGACATGAAGCTTCTGGGTTTCAGGGCAGTGTAAACCCCGAGGGGCATGGAAACCAACACAATAATAAGTGCAGCGCCAAATACCAGTTCCAGGGTGGCCGGGGCCTTGCCAACAATTACGTCAAGGGCGGGTTTTTTGTAAAAAAAGGACTGACCCAGATCTCCTTTGGCCACATTGCCCAGAAAACGGACATATTGGGCGGCAAAGGAATCGTTGAGGCCCAGACGATCCCGGATCTGGGCCCGCTCATCCGCCGTCACCCTTTCGCCCACCAGATCCCGCACCGGGTCACCGATCTTGTTTTTAATGGCAAATCCCACCATGCTGATAATCAACATGACAAAGATGGCCTGGGTAATTCTTCTGATAATAAATGCAAACATAGAGAGTCTTCTTCATGTCTGGATGCATCCCACCGGGCAGCAATATCAAAAGCGGTGCCCGGTGGGGTGATCATGGATTATTCAACAACAAGATCGCCAAAGTAGGGGAAGTTCATGGAGTTAATCACCGGCGCAATGCCAAGGGCTTTTTTCCCGGCATAGGAATGATTCTGCCAGTGAAAGGGAATAAATGCGGCTTCATCATAAAGGATCTGCTCGATCTCCTTTAAAAGATCCGCCCGTTTTACAAGATCAACTTCAGACTGGGCAGCAAGGGCAAGTTCATCCACCTTCTTATTGCAATAAAGTCCGCTGTTGTACTGGCCATACCCGGTGGCCTTGTCGGCACACATCATGAGAAATTCCGTAAAATTGCCGGAATCTTCGGTATCTGAATGCCATCCGATCAGCTGGATATCTGCGGCCTTGGCGTCAAACTCATCCCAGTACTGAGCCTTGGGCATGGTTTTCAGGTTCACTTTGATATTGATCTTTGCCAGCATCTGAACGGCGGCTTCGGCAATTTTTTCATCATTGACATAGCGGTTGTTGGGGGCAATCATGGTGCATTCAAAACCGTTTTCAAGGCCGGCTTCTTTCATCAAGGCCTTGGCTTTGGCAAGGTCATATCTCGGGGTGAGTTCGGGTTTGTAACCGGCATAGCCTTCGGGTCCTTGCTGGGCTGCCACAGTTGCCGTTCCCTTCATTATCTTGGAAACAATACCGGTGTTATTGATGGCATACACCATGGCCTGACGAACCCTCACATCCTTGAACTCGGGGCGTCTTTCCTGATTCATCTGCAAAGTGATGATGCGACCGCCGTTGCAGGTAACCAGTTTTACATTGGGATCGGATTCAATACGTTTGAAATCTTGGGGGGGTACCGGGGTAATAAAATCCACATCACCGGACAGGAGTGCTGCCACCCGGGTGGCATCTTCTTTAATGGGGGTGAGGACCATTTTGTCCACGTTGCCGGGGGATTTTGTATCCCAATAATCTTTAAACCGTTCGAACACAACTTTAACCCCATGTTCCCTTGAAGTCACAATAAAGGGACCGGTACCAGAGGCATTGTTCAGAGCAAAGGAGGGGCCGATCTTGACAATGGCATCCTTGGGCTGGCCGTTTTCATCCATGCCGGAGTAAAAAGCGCTGTCCATGGCAAAAAAATAGGTGGCCATGTTCAAAAGAAGCGCATAGGGTTTTGCCGTTACGATGTCAACGGTGTAATCGTCAACAATGGCAACCCCCACAAAGGGTTCAATGAGTCCCTTATAATCCACACTGTTTCGCATGCGATCAAAGGTCCATTTCACGTCCTTGGCAGTGAAGGTGTTGCCGCTGTGGAATTTCACGCCTTTACGCAGATGAAAGCGCATGCGGTACTCATTTATACGTTCCCAGCTGGTGGCAAGCCTGGGTTCAAAGGTCATCTCCTTTGTCCAACGGACCAGGGGATCAAAACACCAGTGGGACAGTTGAAGCATGCCACCGGACAGTTGAACATGGATATCCAGGGAAACCGGGTCAGCATCCAGCCCCACGGTAATGGTTTTAGCGTTGGCGGAAAAACCCACAGACATGACCATAAAAAGTCCCAGGACCAGCATCATCATTTTTTTCATTGTAACCTCCTTTTTTTAAATAACCCACATGGCAAAAAATCTGCCACAACAAGGAATAACAGGCTTTGCGCATTGAATGAATATCACAGGCGCTTTGCCGTGATCAAAACAATTCCGAACCACGCAAAACAACATATGTATAAAAAGAGAAATTTTAAAACAAATTAGCAAACCCCGGAAAATCGGTCAAGACATATCAATCGTCCCGAAAAGGAATCACCATACCCGGACTGATTTCTTTTGTACACCGCCCTGCCTGCTCAGGAAATTCCGCAACGGATGCATCTAAGTCAGATCCGTAACAGCTCTCATCCAAGGCGAAGGAGGGCTCTTTGTGTATGCCATCGCCTTTAATTAATGCCATGAGGTCACCCACAAGAATTTTCATCTGATCTGCCTGGTCATACATCTCCCGGGATGCATCGGCAGCGTCCTCCGCATTGGTGGCACTGCGCTGGGTAACATTATCCACTTGTGCAACAGCCTCATTGATTTGCGCCACTCCCTCGGCCTGATCATTGGAGGCTGCGGCAATCTCACTCACAAGCTCACTTAATTTACCCAGTGACGCGTCAACATCTCCAAACGCCTCATTGGTCGCCTCCACCAGATCCGCTCCCCGGTTGATTTTGCTTACGGTATCTTCAATGAGCATGGATGTATGTCTGGAGGCCTCCGCAGCCCTCATGGCCAGATTCCTCACCTCATGCGCAACCACAGCAAAACCTGCCCCCGCCTCTCCGGCCCGGGCAGCCTCCACCGCCGCATTCAGCGCCAGCAAATTGGTTTGAAATGCAATTTCATCAATGGTCTTTACAATCTTGGAGGTTTCGTCACTGGATGTTGCGATGTCATCCATGGAATGAATCAAGCCATTCATGGATTCATTTGCCGATCCGACAATCTGGATGGTATTTTTCATCAAGGTCTCTGCCTGATGGGCGTTTTCAGAATTCTGCCTTGTCATGGAAGAAATTTCCTCAAGGGAGGCGGAGGTTTCTTCAAGGGCGGCCGCCTGCTGCGATGCCCCAATGGAAAGCCCCTTTCCTGCCTCAGAAACGGTCTTGGAAGTGCCAGTGACACTTGCGGCACTGGCATCCAGCGAGTTCGCCACCCGATTCAGACGTTTATTGATATTTCTCAAAATAGCAATCCCCAGAACAGAGGCAAAAACAACCCCCAAAATACTTGCCAAAATAAGCGATTTTACGGCAAGGGAATATTGTCGGTCACTTTCGATCTTGTCATGCGCCATGTTCTCGGCGTTCATGGCAAGTATTTTTTGCACCAGCACTTCACACTGATCTATCAATGACTGGCCTTCTCCCGATGAAAGCTTCAGTGCTTTTGCGTTTCCGTTTTCACGAATCAAAGCCTTAACGGTATCTCCGATGGTTTTAAACCCCACCCACTCTTTTTCGAACGCTTTGATCAAGGCAAAGTTTTCTCCAGAGGCAAGCAGTTTCATCTTGGCCGTTTTTGTTTCCAGTGCCTGTCTACCATCCGAAATGAGTTGTTCATACATATCCATTCCCGCCTCGATGGTTTCTCCGATCAGGGTTTTTTCCGCACGATGTATGGACAGGAGATCATGGATCATTTTTTCAGACAAAAAGGCCAGCTGGATAGAACTGTCTGCTGCCTTCCTTGCCATTGCTGACGTATCGTTACTCAATGATTCAAGACGGGTAAGAAGATTGTCGGCACGATCATATGCCTCACGCCCCTCCCCTGCAGAAAGGGTACGTGCTTCCACAACAATTCCCATGGCCGCATAATCAGCCACCTCATTACTGATGTCTACAAACTGTTTATAGGCAATTTCAAATTCATCAAAAATAGCACGGCTCTCCCCGGACAACTCATCTTTAATCTGCAAAATGATGTCACCCGTTTCCTCAATGCAATCGGCATGAATCTTTTTGTACTCTTTAATTCTCTCACGATCATCTTCCAGAATCACATTTTTCTCTGCTCGATGAATTTGAAGCAATGCCTGTACTAATTTTGAAACCAGACGTCCCTGCATACCAACCCGATCTGCCATCATTAAATTTTTTTCCGCAAGGGCATGGTTATTTTCAGAAATGACTGCCAGAATCTTTGCGCAATTTTCATAGGCTTCCTGTCCCCGATTGGAGGATAATTGACCCGCTCGCACATTGGAATTCAAACGAGCCAGTTCCAAAACCCTTGCCTGAACGCCAAGATACTGATCCCATTTTTCAGAAAATTGACGCAGGACAGTTTTACCGGAAGTATCCAGAAGCGCGTTCAATGCCGATATTTTTTTCAGTAATTGAGACTGAATCTGAGTTATTACAGCTGCAAATGCCCCCATGTCATCGTCTGTTTTCGACAAAATTATATTTTTTTCAGCTCTATTAATTAACAACAAATCTTGATTGATACCCGCTCCCAACTTCTCTTTTTCTGTTGAAACATTAATCAAAAAATGAATTTGCTCGTTCATTGCCGACATTTTTCGGATACTCACCAATAGAATTGCAACACTTACAAAAATCAAAATCGCCATGACAGCATATATTTTTCTGTTTATGCTTAGCCCTTTCATCGGTATCGCTCCTGGTTGAATTATGGCCGGTACACGCCCATGGAAGGTTTTACATAACCGATTATCGACAGAACTGTGAGTGCAGCAAATTAAACAGGCGCACCCAGTGGTGCCCGGAATCGGAGAGAATGAGAAATCAAATCAAGCGAAAATCACGATGCACAAAACGGTGCCACCTGTGCCCGTTTAATATCCACCTTAACCCATACCTTGTCGGTAATATAAGCCTCATTATTCAGCCACTGGGATTCCAGATCTTCCCTGGATTCAAAATCACACACTATCATAGAGCCCACCATTTTGCCGTCGTCATCCAGAATGGCTGCGGCATAAAGCCAGCGTCCATCAGCATACAATTTCTGCGCCATGTCAAGGTGATTCTTCCGAGCCGCCATACGACGATCCAGGGCATTTTCATCGGTACCATCATATCCCATTACAATAAACTGCATTTTTTACTCCTCACATTGATAACTCGTTCATTGGTTGGTCTTACATATGGGGCTAAATATATTGAATTTTATGTATTTTATCCAGTTCTTTTTGGAAAATAGGGCGTTTCCTCACCACATTGTTGTATTATTCCCCACTTTGAATATAACCCACATGTCCTGTCGGGCACAACGAAGATAGGGTCGTAGACGCGGAGCCAAAT